>JBEPXK010000822.1:0-1848 GCA_041641915.1 Planctomycetota bacterium | reverse complement strand
AGCTTCACCTACATGGCCTCGCACGACATGCGCGCCCCCTTGCGGCTGGTGCGGACCTATCTCGACCTGCTGATCGATGGGCTACCCGACGCGGCCGCCGCCGAGGCCGCCAACTACGCCGAACGGATCACGCAGGCCTGCGAACGCATGCAGCAGATGATCGACGCCTTCCTCGACCTCTCGCACGCCCGGCGCAACAGCCTCGCGCTGCGACCAACCGACCTCGGCGCCATCGCCGACGAGTGCATTGCCGAGCTGCGCGAGACCGAACCGGACCACGTCCCCGAGATCGACATCGAGCACCCCCCTGCAGTACCGGCCGACCCGGGGATGATGAAACTGGTCCTGGGCAACCTCCTCGGCAACGCATGGAAATACGCCCGCCGGACCACGCCAGCCCGGATCGCGTTCCGCACCGAGCAGCGCGAGGAGACCACGGTCTACTCCGTCTGCGACAACGGGCCCGGTTTCGACCCCGCTTCCGCCAGCGACCTGTTCCTCCCCTTCCGCCGGTCGACCACCGCCGCCACCGGCCTGGGCATCGGCCTGGCGATCGTCGAGCGCATCGTCAGCCGTCACGGCGGGGAGGTGTGGGCCGAGTCCGAACCCGGCGCGGGCGCCCGCTTCTGCTTCTCCATCGGCCAACCGCCGACGAGCCGGGGCGACGACCAGTCCACGGCCTGAGCCCTGCACGCGCCGGCAGGCCCGAGCACCGCGATGCGGATCCGGGCCGGTCCGCACGCCGGTGAACCGGCGGTGGGGAGCGGATCCTCTGCGCCGTCACTCCCGGCGCACGAAGACCAGCCGCTGGGCCGATCTGACCACCGGCAGGGAGTCGTCGGGACCCAACCCGAGGAACTCCGCCCATTCGCCGGCGATGACCACTTCCGGACCCGGATGGACGACCCAGGCCACCCGTTCATGGCTGGCGACGTGATAGAGCGGCAGACGGCGCCAGCGGTCCTCGCTCGGCGGCGGGTTTTCGGCGTTATCGTGCATCGACATCTCCCTGCGAGCACGGCGACGTGACCGGATGCCACGCGACCGCAGATCGCCAGCCGATAATCATGCACCTGGCGAATGCGCTTGCCGGGCAGATCTCACCGGTGGAGTTATCCGTCAATCGGCGGCCGATAACGCCACCACCGATGGAGTTATCCGACGCTCCTATCCCCACTGGAGTTATCACCGTCCGTGGACCACGGCGAGGAAGCCGGTTCGTGCCCTGCGCCCGCCGCACCAGCCGGCCCGCGCGCTGTGGCCGCCGGGGCCGGCGTGCTGGGCGCACCGCCCGGGCCGATGGCCGGGACTCCGTGCGACGCGGCAAGGGCCCGGGCAGATGGACGCAGTGCCTCTATCCGTTGCCCGACCGCAGTCGCGGCGTGGCGGCCGGTCGTCGACCCGCCCGGCCCCCGCCCGACCGGCGGCGCCGCATCGTTATCAGCCACACGTCCGTCCAGGACCGCAGCCTCGTTTTGCTGCGGTTCCTGCGGGGACTCCTCCCGCGGTTCGTATCTGCGTCGCAGCATGCCCACTCCCGCTTCCGCCAGCCGTGTCCCGGCCGGTTGCGAGCAACGTATAGCGCCATACGCCACGCTTGTCTTGGACGAATCGGTCGTCGCACCCCGTGGCCTGGCTCCACATGAGTGGAACATATGCGCCGCCCCGGATAGGCAGATTCAAGGCGGGATGACGCAGGCGCAGCAGCACTACGTCAAGGAAATCCCCACAGAGCAGATGCGGCTCCTCGAGGCTTCGTGTGGGCAACGCGACCAGCGAACAGCGAGAAGCGAGAAGCGAACAGCGAGAAGCGAGAAGCGAGAAGCGAGAAGTGAGAAGCGAGAAGCG
>JBEPXK010000821.1:0-1853 GCA_041641915.1 Planctomycetota bacterium | reverse complement strand
GTTTAGCCCCCCCCTGCCTGGGGCGGGGAAATCACTCCGCCGGTACAGCAGGCAGAGCCGGTACGGGATTGCCCTTACGCCGTTCGGCGAGAACCGAAGCCAGATAGGGCCAGGGTAGCGCCCGGCGTCGACGGCAGGTTTCGATAACGCTGGCCAACAGCGCTACGACCCGGGTGCCTTCGGGGGTACGCGTGCCTTGCGTCAGACGCCGGATAATCACCCAATGGCGCAGGGCGCGTTCGGCCTCGTTGTTGGTCAACGGCAGGTACGGATGCTTTAGCACCACCCAGATCGCTTCCCAGTCATTGAGAAACTCTCGCGCCAGCGCACGGGTCTTCGCGTGACGACTGTCACGATGGCGTTCACACAACGCCCGGAACGCCTCCAAGCGTTGGCCAAAGCGCTCGCTCAGATCCTCACCACCCGGCCCAGCCCGGGCCGCGTAAACCGCGGCCATCAACTCGTCGAGTAACTGGTGGACGTATCGACCAAAGCCCCTCGCCTCGGCATTGAGGCTGTCTTCAAGCCCCAGCCCCTTGCGAAGCAGATGCGCCCAACAACGTAGGCGGTGGTGAAACTGGCGGTAGACCTGGTAGCCGTCGCTCATCAGCCAACCCGTAAAGCGCTCGCCCAGCACATTCTGGAGAATCTCCGCGCTGCGGTAACCGATAAAGTACACACACAGCCGCGGCGTGCTGAACACCCACATCCACAGCAACTGGCCCCATTCCTTCCACGGCGTCTCGTCAACGTGGGTCAGAACCGCTTCGTGGATCTCCTCGACCAGCAACTCCTCCAGCGGCTCCACCGCTCGGCCCATCTCCCGTATGCACTGGTCGATCACCGCCGTACTGAGCGATATCCCCAGCCAGTCGCTCAAAAATTCCTGGATGCGCCGCCGCGACATCCCCATACGCTGCGACAGACACACGATCAGGCTCGATAGCGTCACACCCACCAGGTGCCATTCGCTCAGCCCGACCTTCCACAGATCTTCATCGGGGCAGCGCCCCGGTTCGCTTCGCGTTCGGTGACCGCACTCGCAGGCAATCTCTCCATACACATGCTTGTCGTGGCGCACCTGTAAACCGCGTAAGCCCTTCACCTCGCCAGGTTCGATCTCCAGCACATAGTGGCCCGTGCGGCCAATGAACTGAGCCCGATCCAACTCCCGATCACAAAGGCTACACCGTGGTGGGTAGTGGTAGATCGTCTCGTTTACCGGTAGCGTCAACTGGCGGCTATGGCCCGTCGATCCAGGGCGACGACCCGCTCGATTGGAATCCCCGCCCGAGTTCTCCGAGGGCTTGGGTGCGGCCTCTGGATCGTCCTGAGGCGGCTTCTCGGTGGACTCCGCCTCTGGCGTTGAATCCGCCTCGCTCTGCGTCTCGGGTTCCGATGGTGACGTCTCTTCCGGCGTGTTCTCAGGCGTGTCTTCCGGTGTCTCCGAGGAACTCCCGCTCCACGGGTCGTCGCTGCTCGGCGGGCGCGAACTCGTGCGCGAGTTCGCCTTCAACCGATCTCGCGCCTCTTTCAGATCACTGAGCAATTTCACCAGCAGCACGTCCTTCTGAACACCCGGCAACCCCGTCACCGTCTGTTCATCCAACTGCGCTAGATCAAAATCGCTCAGTCGCACTTGCCGGCCCCTCCGTCGAGCCTTGCCCTTTCATCGTTTAACCATAGCTCATGATGGGTGGGGTTGCTGCTAGGCCGAGTCGATTTTTGCGTGTCGGCGTGGAGAATGTCGCTTCTCGGCCCGCTGTATCCCCCAGGCGAGCCCACCTACGTACCCGGCGATCAAGGGGGGGGCTAAACGGTTACGCCGCCAGCTGGTGTTCATGGACGATGGC
>JBEPXK010000820.1:0-1859 GCA_041641915.1 Planctomycetota bacterium | reverse complement strand
TACCGCCTGCGCATGCCCGACCAGAAGCGCGCGAGCATCGCGGCCCTCCACGGGTTGAACTTCCGCACCATCGCCTTCGGCGACAGCTACAACGACACCGCCATGCTCGGCGCCGCCGACGCCGGGGTGCTGTTCCGCCCGGGGGCGGCGACCGCGCGCGATTTCCCCCGCTTCCCGGTGATCACCGAGTACGACGAGGTCCGCGCGGCGATCACGGCCTTCCTCGCCACCTGACCCTGCCGCTCAGCCCCCCGCCTCCGGCAGACGCCGCTCGACCGCGGCCGCGTGGGCGTCCAGGCCCTCGCGACGGGCGAAGGCGGCGATTCCGGGCCCGTCGGTGGCCAGCGCCGCGGCGTCGTAGGCGAGGATGCTCGAGGACTTGAGGAAGTCGTTGACCGAGAGCGGCGAGAAGAACTTGGCCGTTCCCCCAGTGGGCAGCACGTGCGAGGGCCCGGCCCAGTAGTCGCCGACCGGCACCGGGGTGTCGGGGCCGACGAAGATCGCCCCGGCGTGGCGGATCCGCGCCAGGCAGCCGGCATCGTCAGCGGTCTGGATCTGCAGGTGCTCGGTCGCCACCGTGTTGGCCAGCTCGCAGGCGGCGGCGAGATCGGGGGTGAGGACGATGGCGCTGTAGCGACGCAGGGCCGAACGCACCGCCTCGGCGCGCGCGAGCTGGGCGAGCTGTGATTCGAGTGCCTCGGCGACCGCGGTGGCAAAGCCGGCGTCAGGGGTGATGAGGATCGCCGAGCCGGGATCGTGCTCGGCCTGGGCCAGCAGATCGGCCGCAACGCGGTCGGCCGCAGCGCTCCCGTCGGCGACGATCAGCACCTCGCTCGGGCCGGCGATCGAATCGATGCCCACCTGGCCAAAGAGCTGGCGCTTGGCCTCGGCGACGAAAGCGTTGCCCGGACCGACCACCTTGTCGACCCGCGCGATGCGCTGCGTGCCCAGGGCCAGGGCGGCCATCGCCACCGCGCCGCCGCTGCGGTAGACCTCCGTGATGCCCAGCTCGCCGGCCAGGGCCAGGGCCAGGGGGTTGATATCACCGCCGGTCGGCGGCGAGGCCATCACGATCTCGCGCACCCCCGCCACCTGGGCCGGCACCACGGTCATCAGCACCGTCGAGGGGTAGAGCGCGCGCCCGCCGGGCACGTAGACCGCCACACGGTCGATCGGGGTGTAGCGTACGCCCAACCGGCGTCCCTCGCGCACCAGATCGGGCGGCGCGGTGATCTTGATGTGCTCCTGGTAGGCGCGGATGTTCGCCGCCGCCTCACGGATCAGCGCGAGAAAGGCCGGATCGGCCGCCGCATGGGCCGCGGCGATCTCCTCGGGCGCGACCCGCAGACTCGCCGCCGTGACCGGCGCACGATCGAGCTGCCGGGTCAGCGCCACCACCGCGTCATCGCCCTCGGCCGCGACCCGGGCGATGATCCCGGCGACAATCCCGGCCACGTCGAGATCGTCACGCTCGTCGGCTGCGGTCAGACCGCCGCCACGCAGGGTGGACAGCAGCGCTTCGATCCGCGCGGCGTAGTCGGGGGCGTCGTGGGCGATGACGGGGATGCTCATGGCCGCATGATGCGGCTCAGAGCGGCAAGGCAAAGCCCCGGCCGCCCCACCGCGACAATGGGCCGAAGGCCCGGCGGAAACGCGCAGCCCCGCAGCGAAGCGAGGAGCAAGCGCAGCTGGGGTGCGCGTGAGCGCGCGAGGGGGCAGCGCCCCCTCTGATAAAAAGGCCTCAGCCGTAGGCGCCGAAGCCGAAGAACCAGTTGCGTTTGGCCAGACGGTAGAACCAGCTGCGCTCGGGGATCTCCTCCCCCGGCATGTCGTGGCTCTGTTGGCAGCACATCGCGGCC
>JBEPXK010000819.1:0-1864 GCA_041641915.1 Planctomycetota bacterium | reverse complement strand
CCTCTGCAGGGCCTGCTGGCGATGCTCGGCCGCGTGTGGCTGCGCGCCTGCGGCGAGCAGGCGCGGTGCGGGGCCGGCCATCGCGCCGCCCTCGCCGGGCTGCTGCAGGTGCGCCACCGGCGGCTGTGGGGCAACCTGATCACCGCCTGGTTGCAGATCGGCGCCCTGGCCTACGGCCTCTGCGCCCTGGCCACGTTGTTCCTCATTCTCGCTTTTTCGGCCCAGGAGTTCCGTTGGGGCAGCTCGCTCGGGCTCGACGCCGGGCACGTCGTCAGCGCGGTTGCCGCGCCGTGGCGCTGGACTGGCCTGGTGCGCCTCCCCGACCCGGCGATTGTCGCCTTGAGCCGCGAGGGTAGCGAGGCGATGCCGCCGGCCCTGGCCGAACAGGCGCGGATCGCCTGGTCGTGGTTCCTGCTCGGCGCGGTGCTGATGTGGGCGGTGCTCCCGCGCTGCGTCTACCTCGGCGTGCTGCTGTTCACGCGGCGTCGCTCGTTGCGCCGGTTCGCCACAACGGTGGAGCAGGTCGGCGACTATCGCGCGGTGCTCGCACGCCTGCGCGCTCCCAGCGGCGGTTTCGCCGGCGACGCCACCGAGAGCGGCGAGCCCGAGCAACCGGCCGCAGCGAGCCATCCTCCGACCGAGCCGGGCGCCGCCGGCGTGGCGATCGCGGTACGCTGGGACGAGGCCGACGCCGACGACGCCGCCATCGTCGCGGCCGTGGCGCGCGCCCTGCGTATGCGGGTGGAGGCGGTGGTCGACGCCGGCGGCGGGGTCGACGTCGCCGGCGATGCGCTCGCGCTCGAACGGATGACCACCCGCGCGGCGGGCGAGTTGCCGGCCGGGGTGGTCGTGGTCGACGGCGAGGTGCAGCCCCTGGCCGGCCTGTGCCGTTTCCTCGCCACGGCCCGTGAACGCGTGGGGCGGGCGCACCCGCTGTGCGTGCTGCTGCTCGATCGTGGTGATGTGCGCGAACGCAATCTGCAGGCCTGGAACGACGCCACCGCGCACATCGGCGGCGCGTGGCGCGTCGAGACGGTCGGCGCATGACCGTCCCCCAGATCGCGGTGGTGGGTTTCGTCAACGCCGGCAAGTCGAGCCTGGTCGCGGCGCTGAGTGAGCACGGCGATATCGCCATCGACGAGCAGGGCGGGACCACGCGCGAGTGCCACGCCTATACCTGCCCGCGCAGCGGGGAGCCGAACCTGGTGCTGATCGACACGCCGGGTTTCCAGGACGCGCGCCACGCCAACGCCTGGATGCAGCAGTGGCAGGACGCCAACGCCGGTGCCACCGGTCCGGATTCGGTGCGCGCCTTCCTGCGGGAATTCGCCGACAGCGGTCGGTTCGTCAACGAGGTCCGGGTGCTCGAGACGGTGTTGTCTTGCGCCGCCGGCCTGCTCTATGTCGCCCACGCCGACCGGCGCTATCGCACCAGCCACGACGCCGAAATGGCTCTGCTCGCCCGCACCGGCCAGCCCCGCATGGGCGTGCTCAACCGCGTGGGCCGGGCGCGCCACGCCGGGAAATGGCAGGATGCGATGCGCTCGCACTTCGGCAAGGTGGTCGAGATCGATGCGGTGCACGCCTCCTTCGCCCAGCGCATGGACCTGTTCGCCTCGTTCACCGGTCTCGACGACGCCTGGGCACCCTCGATCCGGCGGGCGGTCGCGCTGCTGCGCGGCGATCGCCGGGCGATCCATCAACGGGCGGCGGATGCGCTCGGTGACTTGTTGGTCGAGGTGCTGAGCGTGCGCGTCGAGGTTCCCTTCGCGGCCGACGCGCCGGGCGCGCGTGAGCGCGCCGAGGAGCGCGCCTGCGCGACCGCGCGGCAGCGTATCGCCGCGGCGACCACCGCCGCGCGGCG
>JBEPXK010000818.1:0-1865 GCA_041641915.1 Planctomycetota bacterium | reverse complement strand
CGTAGCGATAGGTGGCCCCGGTGGGGCCACCGGGCCGACGCAGCGCAAGCGCAGCCCCGCAGCGAAGCGAGGAGCAAGCGCAGCTGGGGTGCGCGTGAGCGCGCGAGGGGGCAGCGCCCCCTCTGATAGAAGCCTCGTGTTTGACCCCGCTGAAACCGGGTCCCTAGCCGCCGAACAGCTCCTCGAAGTTGTTCGTGGTGCTGCCGGGATCGGTGTCCTCCTGGCGCAGTAGGCGTTCCTTGCGGACCGCGACCTGCAGGGCGTCGCGTTGGGTCCGCAGGCGTTCGATGGTCTCTTCGTGTTGTTTGATGGTGCGGCTGAGCTCTTCGACCACCCGGTTCTTCTTCTCGTGGTTGGCGATCATCCGCAGGATCAGGGTGATTACCGCGGGGTCGATGCGGTCGATCTCGTCGCGGTCGAGGCCGATGGTCTCGAGATACTCCTTGAGCGATGCGACCTGCTCGGTGGTCGGGATGTAGTCGCTGCGGTTCTCTTCCATCGTCGCTCACTCCTCGCTCGAGGCGGTCCCGTCGTCCGGGGTGTCGGCCTCTTCGCGCCACTCCACCCCCATGCGTTTGGCTGTGCTCACGCCCAGATGACGCAGCTTCTCGGTGCGGCGGATGAGGTTGCCCTTGCCGTGCTGGAGGCGTTCGCGGCCGCGTTCGAAGGCCGCCGTCGCCTGGCCGAGGCGTTGACCGATCTCGTCGTAGCTCTTGAGGAACCGCAGCACGGCGTCGTGCAGGCGGCCGCCCTCCTCGGCGATCTTCAGGGCGTTGCGCTGCTGGCGCTCGTAGCGCCAGGCGCTGGCGATGGAGCGCAGGGTGGCCATGAGGGTCGAGGGACAAACCAGGACCACGCCGCGCTGGTAGGCGTATTCGAACAGATGCGGATCGGCGCGGCTGACCTCGAGGAAGGCGGCGTCGATGGGGATGAACAGCAGAACGTAGTCGTCCGCCTTGAGCCCCTTGATGTTCTGGTATTCCTTGCCGGAGAGATTCTGCACGTGCGCGCGTACCGCGGTGCATAGCGACTTGAGCGCGGCGGCCTGACCCGGCTCGTCCTCGGCATTGGTGAACTCGACCCAGGCGATGAGCTGGAGTTTGGAGTCGATGACGATGTTCTGGTCGTTGGGCATGGTCACCAGCACGTCGGGTCGGCGCACGCTGCCGTCCTCGCCGTCGGTGAAGCTTTCCTGGGTGCGGTATTCCTCATCCTTGCGTAGGCCCGATTGCTGCAGGATGCGTTCGAGCACCATCTCGCCCCAATCGCCGCGGACCTTGGCCTGGCCGGTGAGCGCCTGGGTCAGGGCGCGCGCGTCGGTGTCCATGCGCTGGTTGAGCTCGCTGAGGTGCTTGATCTGTTCCTTGAGGCTGAGGCGTTCGCGGACGGACGTGTCGTGGGTCTCGTGGACCTGTTTGCGGAAGCGTTCCAGGTGTTCAGCGAAGGGCTTGAGCACCAGATCCAGTCGCTCCTGGTGTTCTTTGGTCACCTGGCTGCGCGTCTCGCTGAGGATGCTGGTCGCGGTGGCCTTGAACTGGTTGGTGAGCTCCTCGCGCGCGGCGGTGAGCTCGCTGAGCTTCTCGCGGTGCGCGCGCCGCTGGTCTTCGATCTCCTGGCCCATCCGCGCCACCTCGGCCTCGCGCTCACGCAGGCTCGCGGCGAGTTCCTGGCATCGTTGGTCGAGCTGCTGTGCAGTCGCGGCGCGCTCCTCGCTGCGGGCACAGGCGAGTTGGCTCTGCTGCAGACACGCGGTGTGCTGCTCGGCCTCGGCGCGCAGCGTGTCGCGCTCGGCCTCGGCCTGAGCCAGCCGCTCGCGCGCCGCGTTGAGCGCCGCGGGGGGGGGGGGGGCGCGCCCCCCCCGCCCC
>JBEPXK010000817.1:0-1866 GCA_041641915.1 Planctomycetota bacterium | reverse complement strand
GGTCGGGGTTCGCGGCCTCCGGCCGCGTTTTCTGCGGGCCTGCGGCCCATTTTCGCAGAAAACCACCCCTCGGTCGGCCGGTCGCCCAGCCAAGCCTGGCTGGGCTCTTCGGTGAAGCGGCCGCCATCGCTGAAGCTGTCCGGGGTCAGGTTGAGGATACCCATGATCGCCGCCGGCCGCGCAACCGGATGCGGATGGCCACGGAGTCGTTCGGCCAGCAAGTTCGCCTGCGATACCGACATGGGCCTCCATGGTGGACCACACGCGCGCCGGAGCAAGCCCAGCCGGCCGCGAAGCCACTGTCCGCACACAGGTTGGCCCCCGCCGCCGCGGCGATAGCATGAGCGTGTGACCGACGATCCGAACACCACCCGCCCCACCCTGCCTGCCCCGGGAGCGCCATGCCGGCGCGCACCGGCGCTCGGGTGGTTCTTCGTCCCCCTGGTGGTCATCCTCGTGGCCGACCTCGTCTCCAAGCAGCTGATCTTCGCCATGGACCCGATCGATGTCTTGCAGACCCCCTGGCTACGCCATGACGTGAACACCGGCGTGGCCTGGAGCCTGTTCCAGGACTACCCCTCCCTGGTGGCGTGGTCCACTGCGGTCCTGATTCCGATCCTGTTCTGGGCCTGGTGGCGCTGGTTCCGACGCGGCGGCCGCTTCGAGAACCTGATCTTCGGCTGCATCATGGGCGGCGCCCTGGGCAACGCCTACGACCGGATCATGACCGCCCTCGGCCTGCTCGACGCCGGCGGGGTGCGAGACTTCATCTACGTCGACCTCGGCTTCTGGCCCGCCAACCCCTGGCCGACCTTCAACATCGCCGACATCGGCATCAGCATCGGCTTCGTCGGCTTGCTGCTGCTCTCCTTCAAACCCCAGGCCGACCGCCGGCCGGCCGCGTCCGAACCCGAAAACGCCGGGTGACTGCTCCGCCCGAGCCGGTGGCTGCAGTCCCTCCTTTACTTGCCATGCGATCGCGGTTTAGATAGACCTGATCGGATTGGAGCCGAGGCATGAAACTCGACCCGGTAGCACACGAATTGATCTGCAAGGTCGTGTACGTCGGCCCCGGCATGTCCGGCAAGACCAGCAACCTCCGGTTCATCCGTGAGCACGCCCCCGCCGACGCGGTCGGCGACATGGTCAGCATCGATACCGACAGCGAACGGACGCTGCAGTTCGACCTCCTGCCGCTGGATATCGGCACGGTCAAGGGCTACCGCTGCCGGTTCCAGTTCTACACCGTACCCGGGCAGAGCTACTACGCCGCCATTCGTCGCTCGGTGATCGAGGGCGCCGACGGCATCGTGTTCGTCTGCGACAGCCGGCGCGAAGCCATGGACGAGAACATCGAGTCCATGAACGACCTCTACGACCATCTGCGCTTCCATAAGCTGCCCGACACCCTGCCCACGGTGATCCAGTACAACAAGCAGGACCTGCCCACCGCGCTGCCGGTCGAACAACTCAACCCCCTGCTCAACCACCGCAACCTCCCCTCCTTCAAGGCCTCGGTGGTCACCGGCGAGGGCGTGCTCGACACGCTCAAGAAGGTCGCGCTGATGGTGGTCGACGGGATCAGCGATCCCGAGGCGGTCGAGCCGATCGCCCACGCCGCCGAGCCCTCGCCGCCACCGGCGGCGCCAGAACAACCGGCCGCGGAGGAGCCGGAGACCTGGTTGCTGACCTGCTACAACTGCGAGAGCCTGCTCGAGGTTCCGCGAGTGAGCGACGGCGACCTGTTCACGTGCGGCTCCTGCAGCGCGCCGCTCCAGGTCCAGGACCGGGACCACGGCCTGACCCGCAAACCCCGACCGCAGGGGCCCGTGCCGCGCCCGGCGGCGCCGCCCCCTCCGCCCCCGC
>JBEPXK010000816.1:0-1875 GCA_041641915.1 Planctomycetota bacterium | reverse complement strand
TGGGCTGCGGGTCACGCTGGTGATGGTGCGCAGGTCTGCGGTCCCGTCGGTGCGCCGTAGGTAGAGCAGTGGGCGCTCGCTCCACTCGTGCACGCTGCAGCGCGCGGGCACCTGTAGCGTGGTGGTAGTCATGGCTGTCGGCTGCAGGCGACCGGCCGGGTCGAGCGCGAGCATCGGCTGCAGGCGACCGCGGGCGGCGTGGAATCGGCGCAGCCAGGTCCAGGCATGCGCGCGGGTCAGGCAGCGGATGCGGGCGCTGTAGCGCTGCGCCGGTCGGCCGGTGAGGCGGGCGAGCGTGCCCATCCCAGCGGGGTGCAGTGCGCCGGGGCGGGCCTGGTCCACCGCCAGGCCTGCGGCCCAGGCATCGGCCAGGTCGAGCACCGGCAGGCCGTCGACCACGTGGTCCTCGGCGGTCCAGTCGCCGGCGGTCTGCAGCGGCTCCATGCACCAGGGCCCCGGCGGCTCCTGCGCCTCGCACGTCATGCGGCCGACCGCGGTCGTGATCAGCCCGGCGTCTGCCTCCAGGACGACCTCGGCCTCGAGCAGCGGCACGACCAGGGTGCCGGCCGGTGCTGCGACAGAGATGCCAGGGGCGGCGACGGTGAGCGCGTCGTCGGCCACGCCAGCAACAACGGCGATCTGGTATGCGGGGGTCGCCATCCCTGCGCCGCGCGGCACCAGGCCCACTCGCGCGCCGACGTGCAGGCGTCGGCATGTGGTATCGCAATAGATGGTGGTCGCGCCGCTATCGGCGGCGCTGGTCAGGTCTGAGCGATCGGACCACAGGGGGGCGAGCGTGCGCGCCTGCAGGCGACGGCGCTGCCACGCGCGCGAGGTCGCCAGGGTGGTCGCATCCAGCGCGCTGACCAGGTAGCTGGTGCTCGTGACCGGTCGGGTCTGGAGGGCGGTGCGCTGCTCTGCGCCGCTGTCGGCCTGGTCGACCGCGGTCATCCACGAGGTCTCGACGCGCACCGGCTGGGACCAGTCGGCCCGCAGCAGGGCGAGCGGCTCCCAGACGTCGGTCGGATCGCTCGGCGTCGCTGATGCTGATACCAGTGTGCTAGCGGTTACGCTCATCGGCGCAGCTGGACCCCCAGGTCTGAGAGGATGCGGCGCGTCGCCGCGCGATTGCCCGTCAGCAGGTGCGAGAGCTGACGCTCGCTGGTCACCTGCACCGGTAGGATGCTCGGCCCGCTCGCGGCCGGTGCTGGCTCCACCCGTCCGCCGCTATTATAGGCAGCGCTGGCGCGACCGATCGCTGGCGCCGAAGCCCTGGTCGACGGCGCCGGGGCGACGCCGCGGCGGATCGCCTCCAGGAACCCGAGTCCGTATTGAGCCACGCGGTCGCGCGGGATCACGTACTCGCCAGGGGTCAGCCAAGCCGACACGATATCGCGGTCGATGCGTGGGCCGGGCACCAGTCCGCCAGACGCGAATCCCAGCCCGCCGCCGGCGGCGCCAGCTGCGGGCGCGGTCGGTCCGGCCGCAAACATGGAAAAAAACTTCAACACCATTTGCTGCGCGACCCATCGGCGGATCGCCGCCGCCATATCATCGAGCAGCGAGCGGAATGCGCCCTTCACGTCGCTCATGTCAGTGAGCAGCGACTCAAAAAAGTTTTCCAACGGCCCGCTTGCGAGTCGCTGGGCCTCCCGGCCGAAGCGCTGCATGCGGGTCTCGAGCTGCGGGAATCCGGTGTTGAGCTGCTGCAACTGCGCCTGTAGGCGCGCGGCGGCAGCTGGGTCGCCATCGAGCAGGGCGAGCAGCTCGGCCCGCGCTGCGGTCAGTCGTTTCTGGAATTGTGCAGTCGCTTCGTCTGCGATCTCCATCGCCTCGGCTGATGAGATAGACCCGGTGGCCACCTGCGCGTCGAGC
>JBEPXK010000815.1:0-1884 GCA_041641915.1 Planctomycetota bacterium | reverse complement strand
TCGCCGAGCACGATCTCGCGCCCTACCGCGTGATCGTGCTCGGCGATGTGCCCGCGCTCGAAGCCGAGGCGGTCGCCGCGCTCGAGCGCCATCTGGTCGCCGGTGGCGGCATCCTGCTCACCGTCGGTCCGGAGACCGATCCCGGCGTGGCGAACCGCAGTTGGGCCCGGGGGGGCGACGGCTTCCTGCCGGCGCCGATCGCGGAACCGGTCGCGCCGAGCGGGGCCCTGTTCCCCCGCACCGTCGCCGGCTCGCACCGCGCCCTGCGCGCGTTCATCGGCACACCGCAGGCGGCCTGGCACGTCACGCGGGTGGATCGCTACCTGCGTCTCGACGCCGCGGCGGTGCCGCCGGGCGAGCTCCAGGTGCTGCTGGCCCTGAGCGATGGCAGCCCCTTGCTGGTCGAACGCCGGCGCGGTCTGGGCGCGGTGATGATGCTGACCACCAGTGCCGACCCGAGCTGGTCCGACCTCGCGCTCCAGCCGGCCTTCGCGCCGCTGATCCAGGGCGTGGTGGCCCACCTGGGCGGGCGGGTGTTCCCGCCGCGCAACCTGCTGCCCGGGCAGGCCCTGGCCCATCCCGGCGCGGGCGATGAGCACACGGTGAACGTGGTCGATGACAACGGCCGCGACCTGCCGCTCGCGGCGCGGACCTGGCGTGGCAAGCCGGTCTTCGCCACTGCGCCGCTTGCCCGCGCCGGGGTCTACACCGTGCGCGATGGCTTGGAGACGACCCACTACGCGGTGGCGGTCGATCCGCGCGAGGGGCGCCTGGCACCGCTGGGGCGGGAGCGCCTGCGGCAGTTGCTCGCGCCCGTCGACCCGGTGAGCGTGGCGCGACCCGAGCGTCTGCGGGCCCTGTTCGCCGCCGGCGCACGCGAACGCCACGAACTCTGGCGCCATCTGGTGGCCGCGGCGGTCGTACTGCTGGTCACGGAACTGCTGCTGGTGCGGCGTACCACCCGGGCCGAGCGCGGTGTTGCGCGGCGGGGGCCGGAGTGATGGGCACGCGCGAACTGGTCTGCGTCGGGCTGCCGTTCTGGTTCGTAGCGCCGTTGGCCGTGGCCCTGAGCTGGTTCCTGCTCCGGGTCTATCGCGAGGAGCTGGCGTCCTGCGCGCGCTCGACGCGCATCGGCCTCGCCGCCTTGCGGGTCTGCGCCGGGCTGCTGCTGCTCGGTCTGCTGCTCGAGCCGGTGTCCACCCGCATCGCCACCTACACCCACAAGCCGCGGCTGAATGTGCTGGTCGATGTTTCGCGTTCGATGGCCGTGCGCGATGACGCGATGGATCCGGGTCGGCGGCTCGACCTGGCCCAGGCGACCGGCCTGCTGGCTGGCGATGCCCGCGATACCGCCGAGCGGGCCGCCGCCGCTGCGCTCGGCGCGTTGCTCGACGACCTGCCGCAGATCCTGGCCCGCTTCGAGGCGGGTGGGGCCGAGGGGGCGGTGGTCGCCGACGAACGCCTGGATGCGCATCGCGCCGCTTTGGCCCGTTGCGCCCGGCGGCTGGTCGGACGGCCGGAGATCGCCGCCGGGATCGAAGCGGTCGTCGCCCTGCTCGAGCGCTCAGCCGCAGGCGATGCTGCCACCCTGGCGACGGCCTGGGAACAGTGGCGCGAACGCGGCCGCGGGCTGCTGCGCCGCTGCCGCCAGGCCCAGGCCCAGGCCGACGCCGCGCTGGTCAACGGGGCCGAGCCGGGTTCGGCGCTGGCCGCGGCGTTGGCGCGGCTCGATCGCAGCTCGCGACGCGAGCGAGCGGGCATGGTCCTGCGCCACAGTCTGCTGCCGCGGCTGGGCGAGCGCTGCGCGGTGCGGGTGATGGCGCTCGCGCCGTCGCTGCGGCGGATCGGCGCCGCTGCGTTGGTCGATGTCGATCCTGGCGCCCT
>JBEPXK010000814.1:0-1886 GCA_041641915.1 Planctomycetota bacterium | reverse complement strand
GCGGTGTTGAGCAGATAGCCCTCGGGCCGGGCACCCATCGCCGCCAGGTCGGACAGATTGACCCGCAGCAGCTTGCGCGCGACCTCGCCGGGCGGGTCGTCGGGCAGATAATGCACGCCCGCCGCGATGGTATCGCTGGTATACACCAGATCCCGGCCGGCGGCGGGGGCGATCACGGCGGCATCGTCGATCAGGCCGAACGCGCCGTCGGCCTCGGCGGCCAGCGGCGCGAAGTGGCGTGCGATCAAGTCGAACTCGCCGCGCATGCCTACCCTTCTCCCGAGGGGCGCGCCGGCAGGTCGCGCTACCGCTCGCTCGTGCCGGAGCGCGACCCGGACCGCCGTCCGTCGATCTCCTCCGGCCGCAGCGTGCGGGCCAGATGGTCCAGGACACCGTTGACCATGCGCGGCTCCCGGTCGTCGAAGAACGCCTTGGCGAGGTCGACGTACTCGTTGATCGCCGTGCGCGCCGGGGTCGCCGGACGGTGCGCCAGTTCGAACAGGCCGCACATCATGATGATCTGCAGCAGCCGCTCCAGGCGCTCGAAGCTCCAGCCGTCGGAAATCGCATGGCTCAGCGATTCCACCAGCTCGCCGCGATGCGCGACCACGCCCTTGACCAGGTCGCCGAACAGGCCGCGGTCGATCCGGCCCAGCTGCACGCCGTCGATCGTCTCGTCCAGGCGGTACTGCAGGAACTCGGTCACGACACGCTCGGCCGTCATCTCGCCGAGCTCCACCTGATAGAGCGCCTGCACCGCGGCCAGCCGCGCCTGTCGGCGGCGGTCGGGGCCCTGGCCCCTGGATCGGGTTTCGGCGCTCGCGCTCACGAAGGTCTCCTCGGTATCCAGCATGGCGGACAGGATTGCGTCGTCTGGTCGTGTGGTTACGCTCGGGCGCTCGCGGCCTAGCGCGGGTACAGGTTGAAGCGCCGCTTCACCTGCAGCATTTGCAGGCAGGCGTTCGCGGCCTCGCCGCCCTTGTTCTTGCGCGTGACGTCGGCGCGCGCCATCGCCTGCGCGTGGTTTTCCACCGTCAGGATGCCGTAGCCGAGCGCCAGGCAGTGGTCGGCGGCGATGTCCTGCAGCTTGCGCGCGCTTTCCTGGCAGACGTAGTCGTAGTGCGTCGTCTCCCCGCGAATCACGCATCCCAGCGCCAGATAGCCGTCCGGGCGCGGCCGGCCGGCGAAGAAATCCAGCGAGCGCACGGCGATGCGGATCGCGGTCGGGATCTCGAAGGCGCCCGGCACGCGCACGACCTCGTAGGTGGCGCCCTCGGCCTCGAGCGCTTGCACCGCGCCGCTTAGCAGCTGTTCGCCCACGTCCTCGTAGTAGCGGGCCTCGACGATCAGAATGTGCGGCGCGTCGGCCATGGCCGGTCAGATCCTGCGGTTGCGCGGTTGGCGGTCAAGCGGTGAATGGGGCGAATGGGGCCGAACGCGAAAGCGGCACGCTATTCAGCGTCGCCGCCACCGCCGCCCACGGGGATCGGGCGCTGATCGACGATCCTGAGCCCGTAGCCTTCCTGCAGTCCCACCACCGTGCGGCGACTGTTCGACAGCAGGACCATATCGCTGACACCAAGGTCCAGCAAAATTTGCGCGCCCACGCCATAGTCGCGGATTTCGCCGCCGCCGCCGGTCTGCTCGCCGTTGCGCGCGCGCAGGCGATCGGACAGCGCGGTGGCCGTGGGCTCGCGGATCAGCACGACCACGCCGCGCCCTTCCTCGGCGATCATGCGCATGGCGGTCGCCAGTTCGCCGACCTTGCCGCCGGCGCGGTCGCCCAGGACGTCGTCCAGGATCGACAGCGCGTGCATGCGCACCGGCACCGGCCGGCCGTCTGCGATGTCGCCGACCCACAGAGCCACGTGCTCGGCGTAGGCGAC
>JBEPXK010000813.1:0-1887 GCA_041641915.1 Planctomycetota bacterium | reverse complement strand
GGATGCACCGGGTGCGGGTTGGAGCGTTCGGCGTCGATACGGTAGTGCACCAGCCGTTTGGCGCCGCTCGGTAGGCCCTGGATCTGCAGGGCGATCTGCTGGTCACCGACCGCCTGCTCGTAGCGGCCCTTCTTTCCTGCCGGTCCGCGATCGTTGTAGAGCAGGATGGCTACGACCTCGGCGCTGTCGTCCACGCGGGTGGCGATCAGGTTGCAGTTGCTCGATCCTTCCGGCGCGCCGGCCACCGCCAGGCGCTCGCGGCCGAGGAAGGCCAGGGCGACGTGGCCCTGGTGGGCGGCCTTCTTGATCAGAGCGAAGCGCTCGCTGTCGCCGCGCCAGGAAGCTTTGTAATAGTAGGAGGGCTCTACGGGTCGGCGACGGCCCGAAGAGGGCTTCTCGTCCAGGATCTGGTGCCAGCCGATCAGCTGGGTGCGCTGCGACCAGCTGCCCATGCCGAGGAAGGCGTTGTCGTGGCTGCAGGCATAGGGCTGCCCGAGGCCGTCGCGGATCCGGTACAGGCCCTGGGCCACCGAGTTGGCGATGTAGGCGGCGAACTGCGGCCCGGCCGCCCACTCGTGGTGCTTGTGCCAGCCGCCCCAGGGGTCGTTCTCGTCGTTGACCCAGAGCACCCCGGTCAACGACGGGTAGGCAGCGCGCATCTCTTCGATGAAACGGACCTGCTTGTCCATCTGCTCGGTGGCCGGATCCTTGATGTGGACGCTGACGAAGTCGAGCCGGCTCCCGTTACCACCGGTGACCGGATTGGGCGCCTCCATGGCGGCACGGACGAAGCTCAACGGGCTACCGGGGCGGTAACCCGGACCACCGAAGCGCAGCGCCGGATCGACGTCGGCCAGGCCGGCGACGCAGGCGGCGATGTAGCCTTCGCCGTGCTTCTTTTCGAGATTCTTGCGATTCTCGTTCATGGTCTCGAAGAGCCAGGACCGGACCTCGTCCTGGCCGTAGCGCGCGATCAGATGCGCCGCCAGTTCGGCCACAGCGGCCCGCATCTGAGCCACCCCCTCGGGCGTGTCGCAATCGTCGGTATCCGGGCCGAAATCCATGATTTCGAAGAGATGACCGATGCGGTGGCGCCACAACACGTCGAGCGCTGCATCGAATCGTCGCCATTTGTCTTCACCGCGGCCGACCAGTTTGCCCATGTGGTGGATGCGCAGACGATCGATGCCGCCGTAGGGCACCGAGCCCATGTAGGCGATATATTGCTGGTAGTCGCCGTGCAGGATGCGTTCGGCGGTGGTGAACCCGCAGCCGGTCCAGAAACGTGGCAGCGGGCCGGGACTGCTGCCGGCGTCGATGCGCACCGACATGGTCCCGCTGGCCGCGCTGAGAACCGGAGAGAGGGCGAGTAGGCAGACGATACTTCGTAACACGATGGACTCCTCGTGGCCGCCGGAGACCGACAAGCGATCTCCACTGGAGCAGCACGTGAAGAGATACCGGCGGCGACCGCGCCCGGATGGACATTTGCGGACCCGTTGCTAGACATAAACGGACATGCCGGACGCTTTGCACATCCGCCGCCATCGCTACCAGCAGGCCCACAGCACCCCTCAGCACCACCATGCCTACTGGCATTGCGACCACGTGGCCGAGGGCGAGGGCTGGCTCCGGTGCGCTCCCGGGCGCGCTGGGCAGGCGCTGCGCGAGCACCGGATCCAGCCCGGCGACTGGTGGCTGCTGCCGCCGGGCTGCTCGCACAGCTGGCGTTACGCATCCGGCAGCAGCATCCTCTCCCTGCGCTTCGCCCTGGTGGCCGCGGGCCAGCTGCCCGCTCGCCTGCAAGGCAAGGCGCTGCTGCTCGCCCGCGTGCTGCCGGAGCTGGTCGCCGGCCGGGAGTGGCGCGACCCCACCCGCGCCGGGGCC
>JBEPXK010000812.1:0-1889 GCA_041641915.1 Planctomycetota bacterium | reverse complement strand
AGGCCGCGAACCCCGACCGAGGCCGTGGGGGTATGCGCCGAAGGCGCGAGGGGGCAGCGCCCCCTCTGAGGGAAGCCTCTGATCTGTGCCGATCAGCTGCTCATGAACGTAAGGGGTTGCAGCACAGAATCTTTCAGGCCGTTGCCGGAATCGGCCGGTAGACACTTCCACCACCGGCGGGCGACGGACACTGGCCCGCTGGCTATACTCCACAATCCGGTTGTCACATCGGGCGCCAGCCGGTGTAGATGCCCATAGCCGAGGCGTTCGGAGGATCTGTGGCCAGCGAGGACGAAACGCGTTTCGAGCGGTGGATCGCTCCCGAGTTGCCTTGGCTGGTGGCCTATCTGGCCAGCTTGACCGGTTCGCGTGTCGAAGCGGAGGAGCTGGCCCAGGAGACGCTGGTGAAAGCCCTGCAAGCGATGGAGCGATTCGATCCGACAAAGACCCGGGAGGGCAGCGCTGCCGGCTGGCTGCGCACCATCGCCCGGAACTGCTGGCGCAACGCTGCCCGGACGCGGCGGCGGCAGCGGCTGGAGGATCGCGACCTGGCGGAGATCGAACACTTCTATCAGCGCCTCGATGATCAGAACGATGAGCGACGGCGGGCCCTGCGTATCTGTTTCGAGACCCTGCCGGCGCAACTCGCCGCGGTCTGTCGGGCCCATTACCACGACGAAGAGGCGCAAGCGACTGTCGCCGAGCGCTTCGGCTTGACGGCGGTGGCCTTGCGCAAGCGCCTGCAGCGCGCCCGCAGCGCCCTGCGGGACTGTATCCAGCGGCGGCTTGCCGACGCGGAGGAGCAGCCATGAGCGAAAGGACCGAGGGATGGGAACAGGCCATCGAGGGTCTGTTGCGGACTGATTTCGGCCGCGCTGTTTCGCCCGGCCGTCTGCTGGCGGTAGCGCGACGGCGCTACCGCCGCAACCACCGCCGCTGCGCGGTGGCGTTCTGGAGCACAGCCGCGGTGCTGACGATCCTGGTCGGGCTACTGGGATTGCGGTTGGGCAGCGGTATGGCACTGGGGCGCGACCGGCTCGCCAAGCTGGAAGCCGCCGGCCTGCTGTCAGCCGAAACCACCAGCACCGCAGGGGAGGTGCAGCGATGAAACGTCATCTCCTCTGGGCCGCCCTGGTGGTATCGCTGATCTTCAATGTCACCTTCGGCCTCGGTTACCTGGTCACCAACCATGTGCTCGCACGGCTGCAGACACCGGAGGGCCGCGTCGCGCTGGTCGCCGACCAGATCGGGGCCTCGGAAGAATTGAAGCGCCGTTGCCAGGCGATCGAGCGCCAGCGGGTCGCCGCCCGGCAAGCCCTGTTCGACGCCCACGGCGACGGTCTGGATGCCTTCTACGCCGAAGCCATCGCCGACGAGCCGGATTCAGCCGCCTTGGAGAGGATGATCGACGAAGGCATGGTGCTCCACCGGCAGATGTTGCAGATCGATCTCGAGCACTTCTTGCAGATGGCCGCCCTGATGACGCCGGAGCAACGGCGCCACCTGGCGGCGATCATCCGGCGGGAGAATCTGTTTCCCGGTCAGTGAAGCCGGATCGCAGGCGGTCGCTGCCGCGGGTCGGACAGCGATCGGTAAGGGTGAGACCGGGTGCGTCGGTGATCCGAATCCCTGTCTTTCGCTACGAACTCGATCAACAGGAGCAAAGCCATGTATCGCCCCCCCAGTGCCAGGGCTGATGGTTGGCGTCGAGAAGCATGCGCCGCAGGAGATGGCCGGCCAGCCAGCCGTTGCGCGCTTCGACCCGCGCGTGTTGGATCATCGCTTCACCTTTACGCTGCCACCCACTGCCAATCAGTGAACGCCCATAATTTCAGGAGTCTCACCATGCGCACCATGCGTTGTGCCATGATCATTCCCATCATCTGTCT
>JBEPXK010000811.1:0-1892 GCA_041641915.1 Planctomycetota bacterium | reverse complement strand
GCTGCTCCACCCAGGGCTCGATCGCCGCCGATTCGCTCGGCAGGAGGTCGAGCAGGCGCCGGCGGTCGGTCGCGGGGGCGTCCTCACGCGCGCTGATAGCTGCACGCAGCTCGCCGATATCGTCGGGAATGGATTCGAGCACCTGCATCCAATAGGCCAGGCGCTCGCCGTGCAGCCATCCACGCTGCACGGCCACGCCCAACAGGGCGGAGCGGCAACTGCCGTCGACGGGGGGGCGCTTCGCGGATGGCATCCTCAGTCGACCTCCAGTTCGAGGGTCAGCGGCGTGCCGTCGCTGGCCAGCGGCCAACGCAGGGCGCGGATGTGGCCGCGCGCCGCAGCCAATGCCGTGGTGAGTTCGCCCTGACGCCCGTCGGTCGCGACCCAGCGTAGGGTGGTACCGCCGAGGGAGAAGACCGCGGTGCCATCCTGAGCGAGGCTGAGCGCATGGTCGGGCTCGACCACGAACACCGGCAGGGTGACCTGGGCGTCCGCGAGTTGCACAGCCGTGAGGCTCACGCGCAGGCGCAAGCGGTCACGGTCGACTTCGTACTCCCACCGCAGGCTACCGCCGACACCGAGCGTTTCGCGCACGACCCAGCTGTCGGCGCCGGTGCGCTCCAGCTGTGCCGGATCACGTCCCGAGACCCAGAACTTGTCGTCGGCGGTGGTGGCGAAGACACAGGCATGCGCCGCGTCGGCCGGTTCGCGCACCGCGCCCCAGGCGTGGGTGGTGCGGCGACCGAGGATGACCGGCCCGGTCTGTGCGGTCCACAACGCCGCCGGGCCACCACCGAAACGACCAGGCGGCGGACGGCGCGGATTGGCTCCGGCGACGGTGTAGAACACGCTGCCGTACAGGCGCCCACGCTTCCAGGCGATCATCCCCGGCAATGCGATGGTGGCATCGTCGGCCTGGGCGGGCAGCGGCGCGGGTTCGACCGCGACCGGGTCGGCCCAGGCCTCGTGCAGCTCCCACACCCACTCGCCGCCACCGACCGTGCCGACGTCGTAGGCGCTCTCGCCCTGGGGCAGCAACTCGCGCAGCTGCGCGCGGGCCCAGTCCGGTTCGTTGGCGAGATAGGCGAAGAGGTTGGCCACCCCGCCGCCGCTGCTCGGAGCGGGGGTGAACAGGTGACGCGCCCGGGCGAGCGGGAAGTGCGCCTGGGCCAGGTGATCGGCCGGCCAGCCGGCGCTGGAAAGCAGGCCGTTGGTGCGGCAGTTGAAGGCGTTCGGGGCGGTCATGCCGCCGCCGGGGCGCGGCAGCCAGTGTAGGGATTTGAAGTGCAGGTTCTCGCCGACCGCCGCGTGCATCGCCGCGACCAGCCCGGCATCGGGAGCCTTGAGCTGGCGGTAGGCGTGCCAGGCTGCGACGACGCAGAAACCGTTGAGGTGGTCGTAATTGCCGTCGGGCCCGTACTGCTCGAGGTAGAAGCCGGCCGGATGGCGACCGTGCTTGGCGTCGGGACCGAAGACTCCGGCGAGGTAGGCGCGCATGCCGCGTTCGAAGTAGCGGCGGAAGCGCGGCTGGCCGGTGGCGACGTGCGCGTGGAGATGGCCGAGCAGAACGTGAGCCCACTGGTTGGACTGGTAGCCGCGCCAGTTGGCCAGGCGGTCGCCGACCGCCTGCACCGCCTGGTCGTAGATCGCCCGCGCAGTGGGATCGAGGTGATCGCGTAACAACAGATAGGTCTTGGCCAACGCCGCGGGATAGATGAAGAACGCGTGGGTGATCGGGGTGGAACGTTCGAGCAGGGTGCGCTCACGCAGCAGGTCGTCGCCCTGACTCGCGACCACGTGATAGAGCCCCGCGAGCGCGGCGCGGCGGGTCAGGCCCGCGTGCGCGTGGGCCGGGTTGAGCGCTCCTTCGGCCGCCACCGCCGTGGCCATCG
>JBEPXK010000810.1:0-1893 GCA_041641915.1 Planctomycetota bacterium | reverse complement strand
CCCTGCCGGAGTTGTTGGCGATCGATCCCGCGGCCCGCATCCTGCTCGTATCCGGCTATCCCCGCGGCGAGAATGTAGAGGCCCTGTTGGCTGCCGGAGCCGGCGGGTTCCTGCAGAAACCCTTCGACCGGCGTGCCCTGCGCGCCGAGCTGGCGTCGCTGCTCGGCCGCGGCCAGCGATAACGCGGACCGGCGCGCGACCAGCCGGTGCGCGCTGGTGGCCTCGCCCGGTTCAGATCCACACCTGTTCGCGCTGGAGGTCGTGGCCGTAGACTTCGCGCACGCGTTTGCGGACGTATTCTGTAAGCGCGACCACGTCGGCGCCGGTGGCGCCGCCGGCGTTGACGATGAAACCGGCGTGGCGTTCGCTCACCTGGGCCCCGCCGATGTGGTGGCCCTTGAGCCCCAGGGCTTCGATCATCGGGCCGACGTAGACATCGCCCGCCGGGCGACGGAACACGCTGCCGGCGTTGGGCAGATCCAGCGGCTGGCGTGCGAGACGACGAGCCCAGAGCGCGTCCATGCGCTCCCGGGTGGCGGCCGGGTCGGGGTCCTCGTCGAGCGCGAGCGTGACCTCGGTGATGATCTCGTCGCGCTCCTGGTACAGGGTGTAGCGGTAGCCGTGGGGAATCTCGGCGCGCCGGCGTTCGACGATCCGGCCGCTGTCGCGTTCCACGCTGCGCACCGCCGCCACCCAGCGGTAGAGCTCGCCACCGTAGGCGCCGGCGTTCATGTAGGCCGCGCCGCCGATCGAACCGGGGATGCCGTAGAGGGGGGCGAGGTCGCGCAATGCGTGGGCCGCGGCACATTCGCATACCGCGCGCAGGCTGGTGCCGGCGCTGGCGATCAGCTGGCGGCCGCTGATCCGCAGGGCATCGAGATGGTGTTCCAACACGATGAAGCCGATGTCGGTGTATTCGCTGCGGGTGAGCACCACGTTGCTGCCGCCGCCGAGCACGACCCGGCGCGCGGGTCCGGGTGCGCGCAGCGCGGCGATGACCTCGGCTTCGCTGCGCGGGAACCACACGTGGCGCGCGTGAGCCGGCAGGCGGAAGCTGTTGTAGCGGGAAAGGTCGATCATGGCCTGTACGTCCCTCAGACTGCCGTCAGGCGGGCCCGGGCCAAGTCGGGACTGGGTGACATACGCCGGGCGCCCGCGGTGGCCGGGGCTTTGTCCGGGTGCCCGCTGCGCAGACTGGGATCAGCGTCCCGGGCGTGATCGGCGGCCCGGCCGAGGAGAGCGAGATGGAGTACCTGGCATTCCGTTCGGGCAAGACCGGCAACCGGGTGATCATTCCGGCCAACGCGTCGATGATCATCCAGCGCACCGACAGCGTGGTGATCTACGCCATCGGCGGCAGCGGCAAGGATCGTATGGTGTGGGAGGTGCCCGAGATGAGCGCGATCCACATCTGCAATTCGGTCGGCCAGGCGGTGAGCATGACCATCCCCACGCCGAAGACGGCCAAGCCGCCGACCACCACGGCGACCAACCAGGACAAGGCCAAGTCGGAGGGCGACGACAAGACCGCAGAGGCCGGCGAGGAGCAATCCGACTGAGCCGCAGGCTCCTCGCTGCCATCGCTCCGGCCGCGAACCCCGACCGAGGCCGTGGGGGGCGGAGACGGCATCGCGTAGCGATAGGTGGCCCCAGTGGGGCCACCGGCCGACGCAGCGCAAGCGCAGCCCCGCAGCGAAGCGAGGAGCAAGCGCCGCTGGAGTGCGCGTGAGCGCGCGAGGGGGCAGCGCCCCCTCTGAAGGAAGCCTCACGCTTGACGGGTCCCTCAGAGCTCGCGCAGCACCTTCGCACGGCAAGAATCGTCGTCAACGGGTCGGCCGACCGAGGGGTGGTTTTCTGCGAAAATGGGCCGCAGGCCCGCAGAAAACGCGGCCG
>JBEPXK010000809.1:1348-1897 GCA_041641915.1 Planctomycetota bacterium | reverse complement strand
TCGCGCCTTCTGGGAAGACGCCATCCGACGGGTGTTCGCCACCGCACGCGCGTTCGAGGGCGAGTACACCCTGACCATCGGTCGCCGGCGCAGCGTGTTCAACTGGCGCCTGCTGCCCGAGCTGGGTAGTGACGGCACAGTCGAATCGGTGCTGGGCATCAGCCGCGACATCACCGAGCACCGCGAGACCGAGGACAGCTACCGCTCGCTGTTCGAAGCACTGCAGGACGGGTTTGCGCTGCACCAGGTGGTGCGGCGGGGTCGGCGGGCGGTCGATTTCCGCTTGAACGCGGTCAACGCGGCCTTCGCACGTCTCTGCGGTCGCGAGCGCGAAGAGCTGGTCGGGCGCCTGGGCAGCGAGGTGTTGCCCGATACCACGCGCGAACGCCTGCCGCTCTATGCGCGCGTGGCCGCGGGCGGGGGAGTCGAGCGGTATCAGGAGCAGGTGAGCGAACTCGACTGTCACTGCGAGGTGATGGTCTACAGCCCGTCCCCGGGTCGCTTCGCCACCCTCTGGCGCGATCTGAGCGAGCGACGGGCGATGCAGGC
>JBEPXK010000809.1:0-1338 GCA_041641915.1 Planctomycetota bacterium | reverse complement strand
GGGTTTGCGCTGCACCAGGTGGTGCGGCGGGGTCGGCGGGCGGTCGATTTCCGCTTGAACGCGGTCAACGCGGCCTTCGCACGTCTCTGCGGTCGCGAGCGCGAAGAGCTGGTCGGGCGCCTGGGCAGCGAGGTGTTGCCCGATACCACGCGCGAACGCCTGCCGCTCTATGCGCGCGTGGCCGCGGGCGGGGGAGTCGAGCGGTATCAGGAGCAGGTGAGCGAACTCGACCGTCACTGCGAGGTGATGGTCTACAGCCCGTCCCCGGGTCGCTTCGCCACCCTCTGGCGCGATCTGAGCGAGCGACGGGCGATGCAGGCGCGGTTGCGTCAGGCGCGGCGCCTCGAAGTGCTCGGTGAGGTCGCAGGTGGCATCGCGCACGATTTCCGCAATGTGCTGCAGACGGTGGTCGGCTACGCGGATGCGGCGTGTCGGCTGCAGCACGATCCCGAACGCCTCGCCGATTGCCTGGAGCAGGTCCAGGCGGCCTGTGCCCATGCCGATGGCCTGGTCGGCCGGATCCTCGCGGTGGGTCGCGATCGGGTGGAGGGGGGACGGACGGTGGTTCTGGGGCGGGTGATCGAGGAGATTCTGCCGCTGCTGCGCGCGAGCATCCCTCCTGCGGTGCAGCTGGAGACGCAGATCGCGGCCGATTGCCCAGCGGTGGCCGCCGATCGGGTCGCGGTGCACCGTGTCCTGCTCAACCTCATCACCAACGCCTGGCACGCGATCGGAGACCAGCCGGGGACGATCGTGGTCGCGCTCGCGTGCCAACGCGCAGCGGACGGCGCAGTGCAGGCGGTACAGCTGAGCGTGAGCGACACCGGCTGCGGCATTCCGGACGATCTGCATGAGTGCGTGTTCGAGCCGTACTTCACCACCAAGCCGGAAGGCGAAGGTACCGGATTGGGGCTGGCCACCGTGCGCGAGATCGTGAGCGAGCTCCGCGGGCGCATCGAACTGACCAGCGAGCCCGGTCGGGGCACGCGCTTCGAGATCGCGCTGCCGCCGGTCTCAGACCAGTAGCGACCACCGGGCCTGTGCGATGACGAGGTAGGCCAGGATCAGAATGCACACGCAGTTGCCGTCGGCGGTCTCGCCGCGACTCTGCGTGGCGACGGGTGTGGCGTGGGGATCACTCATGGTACCCATCAGGTAACTGCTCAGGGGACTTCGCCTCTACGCTCCATTCGCAAGCGAATGGACCTACCCCTCTGGCTTTGTCGGGATTCCCATGGATCGGCATCGCCGATCCATGGGTGGGCGGATCGGCTACGCCGATTCTATCCGCCCACCATCCCTCGCTCGCCAACTACTCAGGGGCTTCGCCCCTACGGT
>JBEPXK010000808.1:0-1899 GCA_041641915.1 Planctomycetota bacterium | reverse complement strand
CACGTCTACCGCCCCAGCCATGCCGATTTCGGCTACGACGCCAAATACGGCCTGCGCGCCTGGCAGGGCGGCGGCCGGGCCTCGGCCCGCGAGACCATCGGCCGCGTCGCCGCGGGCGCGGTGGCCGAACAGGTCCTCGCCGCGCGGTTCTGCGAGCTGAGCATCACCGCCTGGGTCGAGCGCGTTCACGACATCGACGCCAGCGCGGCGATCGATCCGACGTCGGTCACCCGGACGCAGGTCGACGCCGACCCCACCCGCTGCCCACACCCGACGTCAGCGACGGCGATGGCCGCGGCGATCACCGCAGCCAAAGAGGCGGGCGATAGCCTCGGCGGCTGGCTGCGGCTGCGCGTGACCGGGCTGCCCCCGGGGCTGGGCGATCCGGTTTTCGGCAAGCTCGACGCCCGCCTCGCCGGCGCCATGCTCGGCCTGCCGGCCTGCAAGGGCTGCGAGGTCGGCAGCGGTTTCGCCGGCGCCGTCGCCCACACCGGCGCGAGCCACAACGACCCCTTCGCGTGGAAGGCGGGCCGGATGACCACCACCGCCAACCGCTCGGGTGGGATCCAGGGCGGCATCAGCAACGGCATGCCGCTGGAGCTGCGCATCGCCTTCAAACCGACGGCAACGGTGCTCACCGAACAGCAATCGGCCGACGACGCCGGCAACAACACCGCCTTCACCGCGCAGGGCCGCCACGACCCCTGCGTCCTGCCGCGGGCGGTGCCGATGGTCGAGGCGATGGCCGCGCTGGTGCTCTGCGATGCCTGGTTGGCTCAGCGCGGCCAGGTGGGCGACCCCTGGCCGGGCCTGGGTGGTCCGCTGGCCGCCGGCGAAGACGCGTAATGCGCGGCCCGCGCGGCCGTCCCCCTCACATCGTCAGCGAGCCGGCCCGGAACCGCCCCCCCAGCCCCAGCGCCGCGGCCCCTCGCATGGTGAGCCCCACCGACGTCGCACCCGCCGGCGTCATCCGTCTACGCGCCATGCCCGCCATCGCCCTGTTGCTGCTGCTCTTCACCGCCACCGCCATCAGCGCCGAGGCTGAGGCGGTCGAGCTGACCACCCACGCGCTGGCCCGACCCGGGCTGCCACTGCGTATCGCGCTGCGGGGCCTGCCAGACGAGCTCGACCCGCAGGCCCCGGCGGGCCTCGAGTACGCGCTGCTGCACGATAAGGCGGTTCTCTGCGAGGGCGCCCATGCACTCGAGCGCGCGGATCAGCTCGCCGCGGGCGTGGTGCTCTACCTCGTGCCGCCGCTCGAACTGCCCGCGGTCGAACTGCGCTGCCGGGTAGTGGTCCGCGACGCGGAACACCACCCGGCGGCCACCTACGAGCGGCCGATCACCGCGCTGCCGCGGCTGTTCGCCGACGCTGGCGCAGCGGTGGGCACGCTGCGCGCCGGCGGCACCCGCGCGGCGCTGCCGTGGTTGTGGGCCGAGATCATCGCCCGTCTGACCACCCGACCGCCGACCCTGGCCACCTGTCGTCGCATCGCCGACTTGAGCACAGCGATCAGCGCGTGGCTCGCCGGCCAGCGCCCCGCGCGCGACGCGGCTGGCCTGCACGCCGTGCGCTGCCCGATCGATTCCAGCGTCCAACCCTACCGCCTGCACCTACCGGACGCACCCGCTGCCGACGCGCCCGCGGTGCTGCTGTTTCCCGATGCACACCGCGGCGTGGCCAAGCACCGCTGGCCGGTCGACCGCCCCCTGGTCGACGCCCTCACCGCCGCAGGGATGCCGGTGATCGAGTTCTATCCCGCCGGCGACCGCAGCTGGTCCGGCGTGGCGCTGCTGCGCGCCCGGCTGCTCACCGATTCCCTGCTCGCGCGCAGCGGGCTCGCCGGGCGCGCGCTGTGCGCGGTCGGCCAGGGCACCGGCGCCGCCGCCGCGCTCGATT
>JBEPXK010000807.1:0-1905 GCA_041641915.1 Planctomycetota bacterium | reverse complement strand
GTCTTGGCCCGCAACGCCGAAGCCACCGCGCCGGCGGCCATCAACGCGATCGAGATCCTGCCCCAGGGCGTCAACGAGACCGCGGCCATGACCCTCCGCCACCGCGGCCAGGTGCTCGCGCGCGGCGGCAGCCATCCACTCGACGACAGCCGGATCGGCCGCACCACCACCGTCGCACTCAGTGTGGTCGACCACGGCAGCATCCCCCTCACCTGCAGCGACTGGACCGTAACCACCACCGGCTGCACCGCGGAACTGCTCACCACCCCGGCCTCGATCCTGCCGCTGGAGCGCGCGCCCCTGCGCGTGGCAGTGACCCCGGACA
The DNA here is from genome assembly GCA_041641915.1 of Planctomycetota bacterium. Taxonomy (GTDB): domain Bacteria; phylum Planctomycetota; class UBA11346; order UBA11346; family UBA11346; genus SLQH01. The sequence continues at coordinate 1,580 of JBEPXK010000807.1, read as the reverse complement.
CCACCGACTGGTCGGCGACCATCACCACGCTCACCAACGACCCCGGCCCGGCCTGCAGTTGGACGCTCACCGGCACGGCGACCAACGCGCCCGCTCCCGGCTCCCTGCGCGTGTGCGATACCGCGCTGAGCCTGGACGAATGGGGCTTCGCTGCCGTGCGCGTCGAACGCTACGGCGGCTGCAACGGGGCGATCAGCGTGCGCTGCGCCACCGTCGCCGACGGCAGTGCCAGCGACGATGACTTCGCGGCCGTCGACCGGGAACTCACCTGGGCCGACGGGGAGACCGGCGTCCGGCTGGTGCGCATCCCCATCGTCAACGACACCATCGCCGAGGATGCCGAGACCCTGTCCTGCCGCCTCGACGCGGCCACCGGCGGCGCGAGCATCACCGATGAACGCTGCACCATCACCATCCTCGGCAACGACCGCGGCGGCACGATCGAGCTGATCGACACCAGTCTGGTGGTCGAGGAGGGCGACCAGCTGACGGTGCGGTTGCGCCGCACCGGCGGCACCGACGCCACCACGCTGACCCTGGCCACCGCGCGTGGATCCGCCCAGCATCCCGAAGATTTCCCACATACCGTCGAGACCATCGGCTGGGCCGCCGGCGAGACCGGCGAGAAGACCTTCGTCGTCGACACGGTCGACGACAGCGACGGCGAGGGCGCCGAGTCCTTCGAGATCGTGCTCGGCCGCGCGCCGGTGGAGACCCGGGTGGTCGGCTCCCGCTGTCGCGCGATCATCGACGCCAACGATACACCCAACGGGGTGATCGAATTTCTCGCCACCACCTATGAAGGCGAGGAAGGCAGCGTGCTGCGCGTGACCCTGGTCCGCCGCGACGTGACCGACGACAGCTCCGCCTCGGCCATCGCCCGGCTGACCGGCCGCACCGCCGTGAAGGACAGCGACTTCGAGAACGCGGACGACATGTTCCCCAGCTGGGGCGCCGGCGAGACCGGCGAGCGCTACCTCGACATCCCCCTGCTCGATGACGAGCTCACCGAGGACCCCGAGACCTTCGCGATCAGCCTGCCGAGCATCTCCGGCGCGCGGCTCGGCGCCAAGGGCACCGTGGTGGTCACGATCCTCGACGACGACCAGGGCAACCGCACGGTGCTCCTGCGGGTCCAACCGCTCGATGCCACCTACGAGCTGACCTGCGATGAGACGACCACCAAGACCATCGCTCCGGATCAGGACACGGCCAGCTTCTCCGACCTCGCCCGCATGGTGGAGCACCTCTTCACCTTCATGGCGGTCCCGGACATCGACGGCTGAAACCGGAAGCGATTGCCGCGCTCAGACGCTCACCACTGCGGGCCCGCAGGCCCGCAGAAAACGCGGCCGCAGGCCGCGAACCCCGACCGAGGCCGTGGGGGGCGGAGGCGGCATCGCGCAGCGATAGGTGGCCCCGGTGGGGCCACCGGGCCGACGCAGCGCAAGCGCAGCCCCGCAGCGAAGCGAGGAACAAGCGCAGCTGGGACGCGCGTGAGCGCGCGAGGGGGCAGCGCCCCCTCTGAAGGACGGGTCCCTCAGAGCCCCAAACCTCGGAACCGCCAGCGAGTGGAGCCC
>JBEPXK010000806.1:0-1911 GCA_041641915.1 Planctomycetota bacterium | reverse complement strand
CGGCGGCTCGAGCGCGCACGCGCCCTGGCCCACGAGCGGGTGGCGGTGGCAGAGGCCGGCCCCGATCCGCTCGCCCTCGATGAGGCGCGCCTGGCGGTGACCGAGTTGCTCGACCGCCTGGGTACCGACCCGGCCGTGCCGGCGGCGAGCGAGGTGCCACCGCGGGGTCTGGCCAAGCAGATCGCCGCGCTCGAGGCACGGATCGCGAGCGAACGCGCCAAGGCCGACGCCGCGGTCCAGCGCGCCGAACGCGAGCTGCAACAGGCCCTGCGCGAGACCTGGGATCACACCCCATTGAGCTTCGTCGAGGTGCGCGACGCCGCCGGCGAGCCGGTGCGCCGGGTGGTATTCCAGCCGGCACAGACCGAGGCGCCGGCCGGCTGGGCGGTCGACCACGGCGCGGCCTACGATCCGCAACGTGGCTTCGGCTGGCGGCGCACCCGCACTGACCGCTTCGATTGGCAGCCAGCGCCAGCGGAGGCCGATCGCGACGCGCAGCTGCAGGCAGGAGCGTTGATCGTGCGCGGCGCAGGCCGCTGGCGCTGCGACCTGCCGGCGGGGACCTGGCACCTGCGCCTGGGGCTCGGGGCGCGGCAGCCCTGGCAGGGCAGCCTGGTGCGCCACGCCGGGCGGGTTCTCGCCTGTCGCGATCGCGAACCCGGGCCGCGGGTTCGCGAGCGGACAATCACCCTCGCGCAGCCGGGCCTGGTGCTGGAGATCGGCGACGAACACGCCAAGGCAATGCGCGCGCCGGCCGATGGCGTGGCGGTGATCCAACGCTGGCCGACGATTGCCGTCGGTACCCGGGTCTGGCGCAAGAGTCACCCCCTGGCCTTTTTCTACGACCCGGAGCATTACGTGGTTCGCGCGTTGGTGCACCAGCGCGATGTCCATCTCTTGCGCACCGGTTCCGCGCCCGCGCCCGTTCCTGACCCCGACGCGCCGATAGCCGCGCGCATCGCCGCGGTGCGGCAGGCGATGGCGGCGCAGACGGTGACCCTGCGCACCGCCACGGGGCTGCATGTACAAGGTCCGGTGCTGCGCATCGACAGCACCCCGCTCGCTTTCGCTCGGGGCAGCCGCTGGGATCCCAACAGCAGCGACAATGAGCGCGATCTGGTCGCCCGGGCGGTGACCATCGCCTTGCCGCCGGCAGCACGCGAACGGGTGCGCTATGGCCAGAGCATCGCCTGCAGTGCGCAGCTGGCACCGCCGCCGCGCGGGCGGCTGCTGCCCGGTCATCAGGTGCTCAGCGGACCGCGCGCCGATCATGTCCTGCTGGGCGACGAGCTGGTCCCGGTGCGGGGCTTCCGCGCCGGCGCGGCCTACGTCGTGCTCGCCGGACTGGCGCGCGACGCGCGGCCCGGCGTGCCCCTCGGCCGCGCCGTGGTCGATCCCCATGCGGGCCAGACCTATCCGGCAACGGTGGTCGCGGGGCGCAAGACCGAGGTCGGCTTCAGCCATTGGTGGGGCCGGGTGGAGAGCCTGGTGAGCGAAGGCAGCCGGGTGGAGGAGGGCCAGCTGGTCATCACCCTGTACAACCCCTCGCTCGAGGCCGAACGCGAGCGTATCGCCGAAGCCAAGGTCAAGGCGTTGCAGGACCACCTGGTCGCGATCGAGACCCGGCGTGAGAAAGCGGTGCAGGCCCAGCTCGAGCACCGGCACAAGCTGACCGCCGAACGCCGGGCCCGGCTGAAGCTCGCGCGTCTGCGTCGGCCGCGCAGCCTCATCCGCGCCGAACGGGCCGAGGACCTGCGCCAGGCGCGCCAGGAGGACGACCGGCTTGGCCAACGTGCCGCGGATCTGCAGCAGGCCGGGCTCGCCGCACCCGGCGAGCTGGCACGCGCGCGGCACGCCGCCAGGCTCGCCGCGCTCGCGCACGACCGCGCGCGGCTGGAGCAGGTCGCCGAG
>JBEPXK010000805.1:0-1911 GCA_041641915.1 Planctomycetota bacterium | reverse complement strand
AGCCGACCGGAGGAGAACCGCCATGCCCGAGACCCCCACCGCGATCATCGACGGCCGCCCGGTCGCGATCGCCAACGAACGCAACGTGCTCGAACTCTGCCGTACGGCCGGGATCGACATCCCCACCTTCTGCTACCACTCGCAGCTCTCGGTCTACGGCGCCTGCCGGCTGTGCCTGGTCGACATCGAGGGCCAGGGGGTGACCACCTCCTGCACCGCCGAACCGGTCGACGGGATGGTGATCCGCACCCACACCGCCGAGATCCGCGAGATGCGCAAGGTCGCGCTCGAACTGCTGCTGGCCAACCACGACCGCGACTGCCCCAGCTGTCCGCGCAGCGGCACCTGCCGGCTGCAGGAACTGGCCAACCGCATGGGCGTCGACGAGGTCCGTTTCCCCGCGCAACGCACGCCGCAGCCGATCGACGCCAGCCACCCCGCGGTGGTGCGCAACCCCAACCGCTGCGTGCTCTGCGGCGACTGCGTACGCATGTGCCACGAGGTCCAGAGCGTCGGCGCGATCGACTTCGCCCACCGCGGCGCGCGTTCGGCCGTGCTCCCGGCCCACGGCCGCGCCCTCGGCGAGGTCGGCTGCGTCGGCTGCGGCCAGTGCGCCGCGGTCTGCCCCACCGGCGCGCTCAGCCCGGCGAGCGAGATCGACGGGGTGTGGGCGGCGCTGCACGATCCGCGCACCACGGTGGTGGCCCAGATCGCCCCGGCGGTGCGCGTCGCGCTGGGCGAGGACTTCGGCCTGCCAGCCGGCGAGAACGTCGCCGGCCGCGCGGTGGCGGCGCTGCACCGCCTCGGCTGCGACCAGGTCTACGACACCGGCTTCACCGCCGACCTCACGGTGCTCGAGGAAGGCAGCGAGCTGATGCGGCGGCTCGACCAGGGCGGCCCGCTGCCGCAGTTCACCTCCTGCTGCCCCGGCTGGGTCGGCTTCGCCGAACGCGAGTTCGACGACCTGCTGCCACACCTGAGCACCTGCCGTTCGCCGCAGCAGATGTTCGGCTCGCTCGCGCGGCGGATGCTTCCGGCCGAACTCGGCTGCGAACCGGAACGGCTGGTGGTGCTGAGCATCATGCCCTGCACCGCCAAGAAGGCCGAGGCGCGCCGGGCGGCCTTCGCCCCCGAGGGCCGGCGCGACGTCGACTTCGTGCTCACCACTCAGGAGCTGACGCGGATGATCCGCGAGCGCGGGCTCGACCTCGCCGCGCTCGACGAGGAACCCTTCGACATGCCGCTGGGCTTCAAGACCGGGGCGGGGATCATCTTCGGCACCAGCGGCGGAGTCACCGAGGCCGCGCTGCGCTTCTGCGCCGAGAGCATGACCGGCCGCCGGCTCGACGCGGTCGCCTTCCACGCCGTACGCGGCAGCAAGGGCCTGCGCGAAGCCACCGTCGAACTCGCCGGTACCAGCCTGCGCGTGGCCATCGCCCACTCGCTCGGCCAGGCGCGGGGCCTTGCCGAGGCCGTGCGCGCGGGCACCAGCCCCTACCACCTGATCGAGATCATGGCCTGCCCCGGCGGCTGCGTCGGCGGCGCAGGGCAGCCGCTCGGGCGCGACACGGATGTCGTCGCTCGGCGCACGACCGGGCTCTACCGCGCCGACGCGCGGCTGCAGCTGCACAAATCCCAGGAGAACCACCTCGTCCGCGCCTGCTACGCCGACCTGCTCGGCCACCCCGGCAGCGCCTGCGCCCACGAGCTGCTGCATACCCACCACGGTGAGCCTGCGCCCACAACCCAAGGGGTGTAGCATAGGGCTCCGGCTGGTCGTTGGTCGCTGGTCGTTGGTCGCTGGTCGCTGGTCGTTGGTCGCTGGTCGCTGGTCGCTGGTCGCTGGTCGCTACTCGCTACTCGCTACTCGCTACTCGCTGGTCGCTGGTCGCTGGTCGCTCCAAGAGACCC
>JBEPXK010000804.1:0-1911 GCA_041641915.1 Planctomycetota bacterium | reverse complement strand
TGCACATGGCCCTGGCGAATCTCCTGGGCAATGCCTGGAAGTATACCGGTCGACGTGCCGCGGCCCGGATCCGGGTCGGCGCTGTGGAGCGCGACGGCGCGAGCGTCTTCTTCGTCGAGGATAATGGTGCCGGCTTCTCCATGGATCATGCCGCCGGCTTGTACGAACCGTTCAAGCGCCTGCACAGCGGCAGCGAATTCGGCGGCACCGGCGTCGGCCTGGCCATTGTCGCCCGGGTCATCGACCGTCACGGTGGTCAAATCTGGGCCGAGGCGGCGATCGACCAGGGGGCGACGTTCTTCTTCACGCTGGGTTGAGTGGCGGCTGTTGGCGGTGGCTTTCATCAGAGGGGGCGCTGCCCCCTCGCGCGCTCACGCGCATCCCAGCTGCGCTTGCTCCTCGCTTCGCTGCGGGGCTCGTCGGTCCGGTGGCCCCACCGGGGCCACTATCGCTGCGCGATGCCGCCTTCGCCCTGCGGCCAATCTTCAACGAAAACCACCCCTCAGTCGGCCGACCCGTGTTGCAACGGTTCTTGCCGCACGAAGGCGCAGAGCGAGCTCTGAGGGACCTGTCATGGCAGCTGGCTGCTGGCTGTGGCTGTTGGCTCGCCGTCCGGTTGCGGTGGCTGGCTGTGCTTCGCCGCGTCAGTCCGCGGCAGCGTGGGTCCCGTGGGCGCGCAAGCCGGGACCGGAGCCAGTGCCGCAGTGCTTGGGGCCGACGAGCGAGGGCGAATTCGATGGCGATGGCGAATACGATTCGGTCGTTGGCTGCTGGCTCGCCGTTCGGGCGTGGGGGCCGATAACCTCCTCTGCTGGCGTTCGGGGCGCTGGCGCGTTGCTGTAAAACACCACCCTATAGGAAACCGCCCACCAGCGAGATCGCCCCCATCCCGCCGAGGGGGGTGAGGATGGCGATGACCACCGGGCTCTCCGCCAACGGCGCGAAGGGGCCCCGGTCGAGGGCAGCGATGCGGTCGCGCACCGTGCGTAGCTGGGAGGCCCGTTCGGGGGTGGCGTCCTCCAGGTCGCGAATCCGTTGCAGGATCAATCGGCGCGCCGACCGGCCGGTTCCCCGGTTGAGCACGGCCAGTCCGATCGGTATCGCGAGCAGGGTGCCGGCGATGGCCCATGAGAGACCCGGCCAGGTCCAGCGGTCGAACACCGGCATCTGCGCGAGGCACATGACCAGCAGCACGACGAAGGGATAGATCAAGGCGGTGTCGGTCGCGTGCCCGGCATCGGCAAGATACGTGAGTCGGACGCGCATGCGTTCGGCGTAGTCGGGAAATGCGGCCATGCTCCGGGCGGTGTGGTGCACCCAGTAAGCGGTGTAGTGGAGCCCGAGCGAGAGCCAGCAACAGGTCGCCAGCAGCAACAACAGCGCGGCGAGTGCGCTGAGCACGAACGTGAGATAGAGTGTCTGGTTGACCGCGCCGCGATACGGCATGCTGATGTCTGTATTGAGCAGAAAGCCCAGGATGATTACGATGACGTACGCTATCGCGGCAATGACGCCGGGGATGCGGAGATGGCGGTGGAGGCAGAACAACAACAGGATGAACAGAGGCAACGCGAGCACCGCAAGCGATGGAGCCAGAACGCTGAATAGAAGAACAGACGCCAGCTGGATCACCCACGGCATGCTGATGTCTGTATTGAGCAGATAGCCCAGGATGATTACGATGACGTACGCTATCGCGGCAATGACGCCGGGGATGCGGAGATGGCGGTGGAGGCAGAACAACAACAGGATGAACAGAGGCAACGCGAGCACCGCAACCGATGGAACCAGAACGCTGAATAGAAGAACAGACGCCAGCTGGATCTCCCGTAGTGGGAAGATGAGCTTCCTGGCGACCGGGCTTTGGCGCGAACGAAGCAGCGCGGGCATTCGCTGGCCGGGGCAGCGGAT
>JBEPXK010000803.1:0-1922 GCA_041641915.1 Planctomycetota bacterium | reverse complement strand
GTCGGGCTGGAAATGTAGATATTGGGCGTTGCATCTCCGTCCTGGTCGATCCCAAACATCACACGGAACGACTCGATACCCTGGGCAATGCCACCCGGCTCTATTTCCATGGTTGGAGTGCCGCTGGAATCAACCCGGGAGAGCGTCCCGCGTACCAAGGTGGGGATTCCGTCGCCGGTTTCCAGAAAATGCTCTCGGATGTAATAGACATTGGCACGGTAGCGCCAGTCCGAAACACCGGCTCCCTCGCTGTCGTCCAGGCCGACATCGTAGGTGAACAGCATCGCATCTGTGCCGTCGGTGCGAAGGAACACATAGCCGTTGTCGTCCGAGTCGTCTCGAGTGGAGGCCAACTGCTGGCCCTCGACGCGCTTGACCACCAAGATGTCGGATCCTGCTTCGAATGCATTAATACAGCTGAAATCTGTCTCATCGAGACTGGTCTCTATGGGATCCTCGAGTGAGTACGCCCACTGCCAGCGGACCGACGGGGGGGATGCGTAACGGGTTCCCGTGCCACAGTCCGTATCAATTGACAGGGAACTGTTCTTGAAGAATCCGGTGCAGAACTCCTCCAGGTTGCCGCCGCCGTCAAGCTCCGGACATGATCTGGTCGACGTCTTGATCTCCTGGCCCGACATCAGCGGGCCCCAGTATCCGGCCATGCTCAGATCGCCGGAAAGAATGTGCATTGCATACCGGGCATTCTCCTGCATACGGCTGAGCATCTCGTCCTGGGTATAGTTGCGGCTGGAGGAAAGATACACACCGCTGACAGCGCCGATTACGATCAGGCTGATCGTCATGGCGATCATCATTTCGACCAGGGACATTCCCTGTTGGGCGGCCGGGACTGTTGAGCGGTTATTCATCGTTGAGGTAGCTGCTGATACTTACGAAACGCCGGAGTGTGCCGGTGCCCTCGTCGCCATCATAGCGGCCGGACCCGTTTGCGTTGCACGGATCGGTGGGCGTGCCGTCGGTTATTTCCGAGTGGCCGCGCCAGTTGATCTCGATGGTGTACGTGCCGTCGCCGCCTCCGGGCGGTCCGGTCATGCATGCCAGCGGCAGGACCAGGCCGCCGGTATTCGCGGTGCCGGCCACTTCCGATGCACCGATCAGTTGCTGCTCCCATTCGTAGATATCGCGCCGCACGAGCTGGTTGGTGTCGCATGGTTCGGCGGCGGTGCAATCCTGACTCGGCTCGCTGACATCCCCCTTGCCGATACCATCGGCCGGCTCAAGGCGCGTCAAATAGGCATTGAACCTGGTCGGGTTGGCCCGCATGCGCTCGAACATGTCGTTGACGAGCATGCTGGCCAGGGTACGTTCCACCGAGCCGAGATTGGCGCGCTTGGACTGAACCTGCAGGGCCGCGGTGCCGAGGAGGCCGATCGACAGTATGGTGATGGCGACCAGCACCTCGATCATGGACAAACCAGATTGTTTTCCAGGTTGCGCCATGGCGTTTCTAGGTGGGCTCACAATTAGGGGCGTCCGTCATGTCATTGGTCAGGTAGGGTCGCCCAATCATGGGGATGACGATCAGCCGCCCGTGTTCCACGCCGCGGTCGTCGCAGACGGCATAGGCAACGACACCGGCCTCCACAAGCGTGCCGTCAGAGCCGAAAGTCAGCCATTTGTCGCCATGGTCGTCGGATGTGACTGTGACGCCATCGGACGTCGGCGAGCCCCGGCTTATAAGCTGGTGGTTGGCGTTGCTGGCGTCGAAGTTGACCTCGCCCGAAAAATTCCGAACGGCGTACATCAGCCAGCCCGGAGACCAGTCCTCGCCGCTGCTGGTGCCACATGTATTGCTGGTGGGATCCGCAGTCCGGCACAGAAGGACTGCGTCGCCGCGGGTAATGGCCTCACTACGTGCTTGCTGCATGGCAGCCAGGAAGCTGTCCGCCGTGTTGTTC
>JBEPXK010000802.1:0-1923 GCA_041641915.1 Planctomycetota bacterium | reverse complement strand
TCGCATCCAAGGACGCGCTGCTCGATGCGGTGGTCGCCCAGCTGGCGGCTGCGTATCGCGAACGGCGTCTGGCCCAGGCCGACGCCCAGGCCAACGCCCTTACGCAGCTCGAACAGCTGTTCTCGCCGGAACACATCAGCCAGGATGAGCGCGAAGCCACCGAACACCTGCATACCCCCGGCAACGTCACACTCCACGTGCGCCTGCTCGCTGAGCTCACCGAACAGATGGCACCGTCTCTGGCCCAGCTGATCGAGCTCGGCGCACGCGAAGGCGTGTTCACCTGCCACCGACCACTCGAAGTCGCCGAACTGCTGATAGCAGGCATCCAGTTCCTCACCGATGAAGGCGTCAGCGATTGGGACGGCGCCGCCATCGCGCGGCGCCGCGAGGCATTTCCCGGCATCGTCGAGACGCTACTCCACGCTCCACCGGGCTCCTTCGCCTTCCTGCGCGCGTGACCGCGGCTCAGGAAGGCGGGAGACCCGCTGCATCGGCGAGCAGGTTGAGCACCGGCCAGGCGCGATTGTAGTGTTTATGCAGGAATTCCGGGTCGCGCTCGGCGTAGAGCTGGCCCGCCACGCGATCCGCGATCGTCAGCCGTAGACGTTCGTAGGCGCAGAGCACCGGCGCGAAGCGGTCGAGGCGCCCGGTGGTCTGCCAGTTGAGACAGCCGCAGGTATGGTGGCACCGATCGCGCAATGCACATGCCCGGCAGGCCTCCGGCTCGTGGCGCGTCTGCGCCCGCAAGGCGGTGAGGCGCTCGTGCTCGACCCCCGTTTCGACGTGCCCGATGCAGTACGAGCTCTCCGGCCCGGCGCCGACGAACTGGACACAGGGATAGACATGACCTGCGGGATCAACGCTGAGCTGATGCGCGCCGAGGTCGCAACGTCCGTGGCAGGCATAGGTGGGATCAATCAACGAAGCGATCGCCGACTCGAACGGACTGAAATAGAACCGTCGGCCCGCGCGGGTCCAGCGCAGGTAATGCTCGGCGATGCGTTCGAGCGCCTGCTCCAGGTGCCGGACATCGGCTTCACCCCAGTCGGCGGCGTGGTTGAGACTGACGATCAGATAACGCGCGCCGAAATCCTCGACCAGGGCGCGCACGCTCTGGGCCAACCACGCGACCGTATCCGGGTTGACGGTGACCAGCAGGTTGGCATTGGGCCGGCGTGCGAGCAGCAGCTCCAGGCGCGGAGCGAGCGTGGCCCACGAGCCGGTGCCGTCCGGGAGTCGCCGGTGGGCGTCGTGCGCCGCGCCGGGTCCGTCGCAGCTGAGCCCGATGAGCATTTCGTTCGTATCGGCGAAGGCGAGGAAGGCCTCATCGAGCAGCAGGCCGTTGGTGGTGATCTTGTAGTGGAACCGCCCGCGCCCCTCGCGCTCGAGCCCGGCGCCGTAGGCGGTCACCGCGGCGATCAGCTCGCGATGCAGCAGCGGCTCGCCGCCGAAGAAGATGATCCCCGCCTTCTCGCCGTCGCTGGCGGCGAAACGCAGAGCGCGCTCGGCAACGGCGCGGGGCATCACGCTGGCCGCAGGCGCGTCGAGCGGAGGAGCGTAGCAATAGCTGCAGCGCTGGTTGCAGCGGCGGGAAAGATGGAGGGTGAGGTGCACGACCGCGGTCAGCTGCCGGAGCCAGCGTCGGCACCGGCGTCGGCCGGGGCTTCGGCACCCTCGTCAGCCGGGACCTCCTCGCCGTCATCGGCAGCCGGTTGCCGATCGTGGCCCGCCGCCGCGCCCGCTTCGCCAGTGCGATACCACAGGACCAGGTCGCGGACCTGGCGACGCAGTTCGTCCCGACCGAGCTCCGCGGCCTTGGCGTCGATCGCCTCCCACCGAGCTTGACCCTTGAGCCCGTCCAGCTCATCGCCGGCGGCCTCCTGCGCCTGCCTGGAGGCGATCAGCGGATCGTAGACCGCG
>JBEPXK010000801.1:0-1931 GCA_041641915.1 Planctomycetota bacterium | reverse complement strand
GGGGACTTCGTCCCCCGAACCCCCTGTGCCTCGACAGCTTGTGACAGCGCCTCTTCAAAACGTTGTTTTTTGTCGCTGTCACAAGCAATCGAGGCACTAACAGCCAGCTGAGGGTGTACGGCCGGATGCCGGATGGTGGGGAACGGGCGCAAGAGCGGCAGGGGCCGAAGACAGGGCATGGGCTGGAGCGAGCGGAGTCAGTCGTCCGCGTCGACTTCGTGTTCGCCGAAGCCGTTCTCGATGATCTCTTTGAGCTCCTCGACCGCGGATTCGGCGTCAGGCCCGTCGGCACTGATCACCAGCTCCGAGCCGCACTCGGCGGCGAGCATCAGCAGTTCGAGCACGCTCTTGGCGTCGACCTCGAGCCCGTCCTTGGCGATGCGAACATCGCAATCGTAGCGGCCGGCGATCGTGGCGATCTGCGTCGAAGGTCGGGCATGCAGGCCCATCTTATTGTCGAGTACCACGCTCGCTTCAGCTGTCGCCATAGCATTCCTCGTTGCGGCAGATCCGCAGGATCCAAAGCGGTGCGAGGCTAGGTGCGGCGACGAAGCACGCCAAGGAAAAACCGACGCTGCGGTGCGAGGGTGCGACACTGGCCGGAGGGCGCGCGCAGGCGCGTCGACGGGGTCACTCGCCGCGGAACAGACGCTCGGCCAGACGGTTGCCCAATGCGTCGTTGTCGCGGATGTCCTGCGCCACGCGCTCGACATCGTACTCGAGCCGGCGGAAATACAGCGCGTCGCCGGTGAACAGCGTGTAACAGGCACGCGGGTCGCGATCGCGTGGCTGGCCGACCGAGCCGACGTTGATCAGGTAGCGCCCGTCGCTGACGTCGAACTCCGGTACGTCGGAGGAGGACAGGAAGCACCAGTCCTCGGTGAACACCCCCGGTCGGTGGGTGTGGCCGACGAAGCAGAGATGGCGGAAGGAGGCGAAGATCTCCTCCATCTTGCTCGGGTTGGCCCCCTCCCACAGGTCGCTCTCGAGCACGTACTCCATCACCGGATCGCGCGGCGAGGCGTGGACCAGCAGGATATCGCCGATCTCGTAACGGACCGGCAGACCCTCGAGCAGTTCGAGCAGCTGGCGCCGTCGGCCGTTCTGCGGGTCGTTGTACAGCTGCTCTTTGGTCCACTCGATCGCCCGACGGGCGTTGGGATTGAACAGGTAAGGTCCGTGGATGACGGCGTGCTCGTGGTTGCCCATCAGCATCAGCGAGCAGCGGCTGGCCACGCGCTCGAAGCATTCGACCGGGTGCGGGCCGTAACCGACGATGTCACCGAGGCAGATGACCCGATCGACCGTGCCGATGGAATCGATGTCATCCAGCACCACCTCGAGGGCGGGGAGATTGCCATGGATATCTGAGATGAAGGCGATCATTCAGCGATTCCACGCAAGCGAGGCATCATATGGCACGATAACCGGTGACCAGCGCACCATTTCACCTTACTCGCCGCCGGAAGCGCTGTCCAGCACCCATCGTAGATCGACCGGCCCTCAGGCCTCGCCATCGCTGCTCAGCCGACGGTAGGCGAACACCGTCTCGACCCCGCTGGTGCGGGTGGCGCCGCCGCGCACCGCGCTGCGATAGAGCTGGTGGGCGACCTTGCCGACCTTCTTCACGTCGTGGTTGTCGGCCACGCGCTCGCGCCCGGCCTGGCCCATCCGCGCCGCCAGAGCCGGCCGGGTGACCAGCTTGCCCAGGGCCAGGGCCAGGGCATCGGTGTCACCGGGCGGGACCAGCAGGCCGGTCTCGCCATCGACCACCAGACCCTGGATGCTGCCGACCGCAGCCGCGACGACCGCGCACTGCGAGCTCATCGCCTTGATCACCGAGATGCTGTGGGTGTCACGGCGGAAGGGATAGGCGAACACGTCCATCCGCGCCAGGGCCGGAGCGATGTGCGCACCGGCCTCCTGCAGTT
>JBEPXK010000800.1:0-1937 GCA_041641915.1 Planctomycetota bacterium | reverse complement strand
AGGCCCGCCTTTCTGCTCTTCCATCAGGGGACTTCGTCCCCCGAATCCCCTGTGCCTTGCACTTAACGCTCACTGCCGACCGCGGTTCACGCCAAACCGGAAGTGCCGCTCAAGCGCCCAGGCTCATGCCGCCGGCACTGTGGACCAGCAGCACCCGCGGCAGATTGGCGACGATGTCCTGCACCCCGCAGAGCAGATCGTCGCCGGCTTCGAGCGGATCGCGCAAGCCCAGGATCACCAGCGCGGAATCGCCGCTGACCCGCGACACGGTGGCGGAGAAATCATTGCCGATCTCGACGTGGATCACCGTGGGAATCCGCGCCTCGCGCGAGAGCTGGTGCAGGTGGTCGCGGGTCTGCTCCACGGCCGCGGCATCGGGCACCATGCGCAGCAGACGGATCGCGCGAGCACGCCAGCCATCGTTGCGGATCAACAGATGCGCCAGCAGCAACATCAGCGGGCCGTTATCGCGGCCCCACCACCAGACGTCGATCGGGCCCGGTGGCGCCTGCCAGGGATCGCGGGCCTCGGTCTCGCGCAGGATGACCACGCTGCGCTGCAGACGCCGGACGGTGCGCACTGCGGCCGCGAAGCGCTCGCGGCGTTGGGGATCCTCGTTCCAACCGAACAGCACCAGGTTGGGCCGTAGCGCGCCGACGCCGGTGCACTGGACCAGGGCGTTGACCCCGGTGGGCAGGTCGCCGGCGCAGGTGACCGCGGCGAAGGCTTCGAGCTCCTGCCCGGCGATCAGCCGGCGCAGCACCTTCTCGTGGTTGGCCTGGCGTTCGGCGAGGTGTTCGGCCGGGCCGATCACCACCTGGCCGAAGTAGAGGATGCCGTGCGGCCCGGCGAGCCAGCGGCTGAACGCGGCCAGATGCAGCCGGTCTTCGCGTGCCACGCCGAGGGCGAGAATGGTCGGGCGCCAGTTCTTGGCGTGATAGCGCTCCTGCTCGAGGAACAGCAGGTTGCGCCGGACGCGCTCGAGCGCCGCACCGCTGTAGACATCGCCCCAGGTCGACTCCAGGTTCTGGCGCTGGAGCCAACGGTAGATCAGGAACATCACCAGGATCGCGGCGGTGGCCCAGGCGGGATCGATCACGAACATGGTCGCCAGGCACAGCAATGCACCGGCGAGCGCGGTGGCCCAATGGCTCCAACGGAAGGTCGGACGCCAACTGGGATTGCCGGTGAAACTCTCGGCGAAGGTGGCGAGGTTGAGCGCGCCGTAGGTGATGAGGAAGAACATGGTGATGATCGGCGCGATGGCGTCGAGATCGCCGATCATCACCCCGGCCTGGGCGATGACGAAGGAGAGCAGCATCGCGCGGCGCGGCTCGCGCTGCCGTCCACCCGCGACCGCGAACGGACGCAGCCGGTCGTCGATGCCGTCTTTGGCCATCGCCTGGAGGATGCGCGGGGCCCCCATCATGCTGCCCAGGGCCGAGGACAGGGTGGCGGCGAACACGCCGATGAGGATGGCCGGCGACCATACGGCAATGCGGGCAAGAATCAGGCTCTCCGCGCGCAGCTCACGCCAGCTGGCAGTCACGCCCAGCAACAGGATCAGGGCGATGTAGACCAGACCCGTGGCGGCGATGGCGGCGAGCGTGCCACGCGGGATCGCGCGCGCCGGGTCGCGCAGGTCGCCAGACATGTTCGCCCCGGCCATCACCCCGGTCACCGCAGGGAAGAACAACGCGAACATGGTGAAGAAGCCCTCGCCCTCGGCGTAGGTCGGCCGCCAGTTGCCCTGGACATGCGCGGTGTCGATCGCTCCCACGGCGCCAATGAGAAACGAGCCGATGGCCAACCCCAACAGCGCGAGGATCAGATACTGGAGTTTTATGGTCCATCCGGCGCCAATGTACACGCAGGCCAGCACGGCGATGTTGACCACGCTGCCGACCACGCGGAGGTCACCCGGCAGGCCCGGCACG
>JBEPXK010000799.1:0-1941 GCA_041641915.1 Planctomycetota bacterium | reverse complement strand
GGGCCTACGCCGACTACCGCCACGCCGACAGCCTCGGCCTGCGCGTGGGCCGGGCCAAGATCCCGCTGGGCCTGTACAATGAATCGCGCGACATCGACATCGCCCGGCCGCAGATCTTCCTGCCCGAAGCTGTCTACCTCAACCGCTGGCGCGACAGCATCACCGCCTACGACGGCGCCCAGGTCTACGGCAACACCCTCCTCGGGCCGGCGGGCGAGCTGTCCTACCAGACCTACCTCGGCACCCTGGCCCTGGAGCCGGACGGCGCGGTGGCACAGACCATCGAAGAGGAGATGGGCCTGGTGGCTGAGGAACTCGAGGTGGAAGCCGTCTACGGCCTGGCATTGGGCTGGACGCCGCCGTTGAGCGGCCTGCGCGTGTCCACGACCTGGATGCGCATCGCCACCCTCGATGCGGCCGGCGCCGCACCCGGCGGCGCGCGTTTCGCCTACACCGTCGACGACCTCGACGCCGTCTTCCTCGGGGCCGAATACACCTGGGGCGCCTGGACCTTCGCCGCCGAGTACATGCGCTGGGGCTTTGACGCCGTCCTCGCGGTGCACAGCCCCATGGGCAGCCAGCGCCGCAATGAGGCGATCGACCGCGCCGGGTGGTACGTCTCCGCCGCCTACGAATGCTGCGACCGGTTGACGCTGTTCGCGGTCTACGACGAGCTCTATCGCGACATCCACGACCGCGACGGCAGCGACGTCGATCCCGCCCGCGGCTGGGTCGACCACCAGATGTACCACAAGGAGATCTGCGCCGGCCTGCGTTACGACGTCAACGACCACTGGATCGTCAAAGGCGAGGTCCACGCGATCCACGGCTCGGCCGCGGTCTACGAACTGGAGAACGACGGCCAGACGCCCGAAGAGGACTGGTACTTCTTCGCGCTCAAGACCACGGTGGTGTTCTGAGCGCCGGAGCGCACGAGCCGGCTACTCGCGGTTGCGGCTGTCGATGCAGATGGTCACCGGCCCGTCGTTGACCAACGCGACCTGCATGTCGGCGGCGAACCGCCCGGTGGCGATCGGGCGGCCGAGTTGCTGTTCGAGCCGCTCGCAGCACTCGGTGTAGAGCGCCATCGCCCGGTCGCCCGCCGCGGCACCGATGAACGAGGGCCGGTTGCCCTTGCGCGTCGAGGCGTGCAGCGTGAACTGGCTCACGCAGAGGATGCCGCCGCCGATGTCGGCCACGCTGCGGTTCATCTTGCCGGCCGCATCGGCAAAAATGCGCATGCGCACGATCTTGCCGACGAGCCAGTCCACGTCGCTGTGATCGTCTTCGCCGGCACAGCCGAGCAGCACCAGCAACCCCGGACCGATCCGGCCGACCTCCGCGCCGTCGATGCACACCGCAGCCTCGGCCACGCGTTGGATCACCGCTCTCATCGAGCCCCCAGCCGCGCGAGCAAGGGGTCGGCAACCCCCGCTTCGGCGAAGCCGCGCGCGCGCAGACGACAGGCGGGGCAGCTCCCGCAGGGCGGTACCGCACCGGCGTAGCAGGTATGCGACCAGGCCAACAGCGGCAGCGCATCGAGGTCCACGGCCAGGCGCACCGACTCGGCCTTGGTCAGCTCCATCAGCGGGGTGTGGATGGTGAACGGCCGCTCCATCCCGGCGCGCAGGCTCTCCTGCAAGGCGGCCATGGTCGTGGCCCGGCAGTCGGGATAGCCGCTGTAATCGGTCTGGCACACCCCGGTGACCAGCTCGGTGACCGAGAGCTGGTAGGCCCAGGCCGCGGCCAGGGTCAGGAACAACAGGTTGCGCCCGGGCACGAAGGTCGGCGGCAGGCCCGAGGCGGGGTCCGCGGCGCCGTCGACCGCCCCCGCAGCGGTCAGCGCGTTACCGCCGAGCGCGGCGAGGCTGGCGACCGGCAGCTCCCGGTGCCCGGCCACCCCGGCGAGCTCGGCAACCCGCGCCGCCGCCTCCAGCTCGA
>JBEPXK010000798.1:0-1959 GCA_041641915.1 Planctomycetota bacterium | reverse complement strand
TACCGTTCGGTATCCGCCTTCTCGCGCGCCTTCGCCGCGATACACGGCACCGCACCGGGCACCTGGCGCCGGCGCTATCGCTGATCAGCGGCCGTCCGGCGCAGCGGTCGCGCGGCAACGGCGCCGGGCGCCGCGGCAGCAGTCGTGTCACCAAGGATCACCGCCGGAAATCGAGACAGTACAAGCGATGACAGCCTTCCTTCGGGCTGAAGCCACGCACGTAGAGCCGTCCGCCGGCGTAGGTCGGCGCGATCCAGCCGCCGCCGCGCAGCATGTGATCCGCGCCACGGCCCTGACCAAGCTGATCGGTCTTCACCGCGCCGTTCTTCACCACGGTCCAATCGCCGAGGTAGCGGGCCGCCGTCGGGTCGCGGATGTCATAGATGCCCAGGTCGGTGAAACACAGCCCGTCGCCGACCACGGTGTTGACGCTGCGATCCTGCCCCGAGTAGGTCCGGTGGATCGTTCCGGTCGCGAGTTTGACGGAGATCAGGCCCGACCACTTCAGGCCGCCGCCGGACTTCTTCATGTCGTCCCGCATGGCATCGGTGACGATCTCCTCGGGGAGACGCTGCACATGTCGCAGCTGCACGACATAGTGAAGGTAGCCGTCGGCGATCGACATCGAGGTCCACGATTGCCGCAAGGTCTTGTTCTCGTGCTGCCAGACCTGCTCGGTGCCTTTGGGATGGATGCGGTAGCAGGTCAGGGTATCACCGCGCCGGCTGACCGCGTAACCCTCGCCGGCGACCGGTGAGCCGCCGTAGCCGCTGCCGGTGGCGACCGACCAGAGTTCCTCGCCGCTGCGTGGGTCGATGGCCAAGAGGGCGTTGTCGGTCTGGCTCAGGATGTAGGTGCGCTCACCATGGCGCCAGGGGATCGGCGAGGTGCAGCCTTTCCGCCTCCCCCCGGACCAGAGACGTTCGCCGCTGCGGGCATGGAAACCGATCAGGCCGCTGCTGCCGCCGTTGCTGGCGACCACCAGCACCTCATCGGCCACCGTCGGACAGAAGTTCAGCCCCGCGCCCGGCGAACCGCGGTTGGGACCGGCATCCGGCAGCGCCTTGAGCTTCTCAGGGTCCTCCTTGCGCAGTTTCTCGATGATACTGTTGATATTTCCCTTGTGCTGCATGCCGACGCCGGTGCGCAGACAGTAGTTCTCGTAGGCCTGCCACTTGTCGGTCCAGGAGCCGAGGTCGTTCTCCCACACCGTCTCACCGCTTGCGGCGTCGAGGCAGTAGATGCGCCCCATGTTGCCGACGATGTAGACCTTGCCATCGGCGACGCAGGGCGTGAGGTGCGGCGCGCCGGCGGCGCTGACGCTCCAGTTGGTCGCCTTGCCTTCCATCACCCGTTTCCACAGCACCTTGCCGTTGGCGGCATTGACGCACAGGGCCACGTCATCGGCGTCGATCAGGGTGAGGTCGGCATTCCCGCCATACTCCCCCCGCCAGCGCCCACCGCTGCCGTGCTTGTCGCCGGTGGGCGTGAAATAATACAGATAGACCTTGCCGTCGGCGACCACCGGGGAAGCGTAGCCACCGCGCAACCAGCCGGCCTTCGACCAACCCGACTCGTAGCCGATCGGTAGCACTTCACTGCAGGCCCAGGCGAGGCGTGCCTGCTCCGGGTCGGCGACCAACTCGACCCCGGCGATCGCCGAGGCGCTGCCGTCCTGCCCCTGCCAGCAGGGGTAGTCAGTGGCGGCCGCCAGCACGGCGTGTCCGAGACCGACCAGGGCCAGGACCGCGCCGATGCGGGTACAGAGCAAGCGGGGATGGCGGTGGGTAGTCATGCCGACCTCCTGAGTCGTCTTCTACCGCCGAGAAGAACGGGCCGTGGTCGCGCCTTTCGACGATAACGGCATGATCTGTCGGCTCTATCAGAGGGGGCGCTGCCCCCTCGCGCGCTCACGCGCACCCCAGCTGCGCTTGCTCCTCGCTTCGCTGCGGGGCTGCG
>JBEPXK010000797.1:0-1960 GCA_041641915.1 Planctomycetota bacterium | reverse complement strand
CTGGCGGGTCCGCCAGTACCAGCGGCGCACCGCAGGCCCTGTTGCACTACCCGTTCGACGCCACCGGTGCGGCGGTGTTGCGCAGCCGGAACGCCGGCTTCCCCGCCCCGTCCTTTGTCTGCGACCCGCCGCCGCAGACGCGCGATGGCGGCCTGGTGGTCACTCCCGACGATCATTGCACCACGCCCGTCCGCCAACGCTGGCCCGAACTGGCAGCCCGGCTGCGTCGTGGCCGCGGTCTCACCCTGGCCGCGCGCATCCGTTGTCTCGATCCACCGCCACCCAACACCCTCGTCGCGGAGCTGTTCGCGATCATCCCGGACAACCCGGATGCCTCGCCGACCCCATTTCCCATTCAGGTGCGCTATCGGGAAACACCGGACACCCGCACCCACGTTTTCGCCGTGGTCTGGACCGTCGACGGTGCCCTGATGCTCTACCGCGACGGCAAGCAGATCTATCGCGGCGAGAAGCCCTATCAACTCGATCGCCTCAGCGATGAGCTGCAGCTCAAGTTGTTCATGCCACGCCGCCATCACGAACCGGCGGAGGGCCTGTCCGGAATCGTCTTCCACGACCTGTGGCTATTCGACCGGGCGCTGGATGCGGACGAGCTCGCCGGGCTCTGAAACGGCCTGATCATGACGCCGGCGCTGCGTTCTCCAGCGTCGGCAGCCGATCGAACGGGCTGATCGCCTGTGGCCCCTCGGCCGGCAACAGCTCCCGATAGGCGCACACCGCATGGCGATCGCGCAAGCCCAGCCACTGTTGCACCAGCGCTGGGTCGGTGCCTGCGGCCAACAGGTGGACCGCACAGGCGTGGCGCAGATCGTAGGGGCTCACCGCCAGGCCGAGGCGACGCCGGCCCGCGCCCGCCACCGCCCGTTGCAGCGCGCGCGGCGGGCGATGTCTGTGGGGTGCAACGGGATCGGGGAACAGCCACCGCCGTATGCGGGCGGTAGTGGCGCTTCCCGCCTCTGCGGCCAGCTCCAGTTGTCGCTCCACGGCCGACTTCAATCCCTGCGGCAGCTGCACCGTGCGCTGGTGGCGCGCGCCGACATCGGCGATGCGGCGCCGGGACAGGTCGATCTGCCCCGTCCGTAAGGCGAGACACTCGCCGGGCCGCAAGCCGCTGCCGTAGATCAGCTCCGCCACGAGCCGCAGCGGCTGATCGATCGCGGCGAGCAAGCGCGCGACCGCTTCGGGAGCGAGCGCCGTGGTGGGTACGCGTGCGCCGGGTTCACGCCAGGCCGCGAGCGCCGGGCCGGGATCGGAGTTGAGCAGCAGACGGTAATAGGCACACAAGGCCTGCAGTGCCTGCCGCCGTGAAGCGCCGCCGAGATGGCGCTCGCGTTGGCAATGAACGAGGAAGTCGCTGATGAGGTAGGGATCCGGATCGGTGCGCTGGTCGCGATCGATGAATCCAAAGAACCGCTTGAGCCAGGCGCCGTAGGCCCGGCGGGTGGGCGCGCTGGCACCGGCCACCCGCAAGGCGCGATCGAAGGCCGTCACCGTCGGATCCGGATCGGCGCCCAGCGGCGGGAGCACCGGGTCGTAGCTCTCGCCAGTCTCGCCCAGCCGCAATCGTCTGCTTCCGCGCCCGCAGACACGGATCGATGTGACATGCGGCCCCACGCGCGGGCCCACGCCGTTGGGCGCGAAGACGCAAGCAAGAACAGAGCCTGTCGGGGGCATGGTCTGGACCTCCACCTGCAGCGCGCATGGCGCCAGACCGAATGGGTCTGAACGGACCTTATCGCGCATGGCAGTGCCGGTCAAGGGCGAGGGGGGCGGAGGCGGCATCGCGCAGCGACAGGTGGCCCCGGTGGGGCCACCGGGCCGACGCAGCGCAAGCGCAGCCCCGCAGCGAAGCGAGGAGCAAGCGCAGCTGGGACGCGCGTGAGCGCGCGAGGGGGCAGCGCCCCCTCTGAAGAAAGCCTCAGTACTGACGGGGCCCTCA
>JBEPXK010000796.1:0-1961 GCA_041641915.1 Planctomycetota bacterium | reverse complement strand
GACCCGGACGGTAGTCGAGCGCGTGAGCGGCGAGACGTCGGACCTCGTCGATGGGTATCCCGAGGGACTCCGAGCATTCGGACAGGGTCCACATCGCCGGCAGCGACATCTCGTCGATATCATTGCGGCGGCGCAGCTCAGCGATCAGCCGGCGCGCGGTGTGCTCGTGCAGATCGACCATTTGGCGCGCGGCTGGATCGAGCCTGACTGATACCCTCTGGTCGGAGCGGGCCATCAGAGCTCCTCCGCCAATGGCGCCGGATTGTCACCGGCACCACCACAGGGCGCCTCTGCGACGCATGCGATAAACTCAGACGGATCCAGCCCCAATGCCCTGGCGATCTTGGCCAGGGTCGAGGCGCGCGGGCGCATGCGCCGACCGAGGTACAGCCGACAGAGCGAGGCCTGAGTGATGCCGGTCCGACGAGATATCTCCGCGCGTGTCAGGCCCGAATCGTTAACGGCCCTCTGGAATGCGTTGATGTCCATGGCACGGGACGATAACGAAGGACAACCGAACGTCAAGTCCCGGTTTAACGGACGACAACGATTGCCCTTTGTTGTCCCATGCGTCGGCTCGCATGGTACAATGGCCACATGCTACGCGCGGATCGGGTCCTATCGCTGCTAGCCAGCCAGGGGCGCTCACAGGCATGGCTCGCGAGACATGCGCGCATCGCCGAGGCCACCCTGAGCAGGGCGCTCCGGCATCGCGCTCCGCGACCGACGACCATCGTCAAAATAGCGGAAGCGCTGGGCGTGAGCCCCGATCACATCTGCGACACCCACCGCACCGCCGAACCCACCACCTCCTACGACGAGCCACCACCAGCCGACGACACCCAGGCACTGCTCCACCGCCTCGCCCACACATGCCTATCCCAGCAGGAGGAGATCAGAGGCCTCACCGACGCCCTACGCTGCGTCACAGAGCGCCTCGCGCGATTGGAGGCTGCGACTGCCGCACGCTCCGATCCGGCCGACTCGCGTAGAGCTGGATCGGCGTAGATCGACCCACTCCGGAGCCTGACCCAGCGGGCGCCACCCGCTATCCCTATCCCGCGCCTCATCGCCACCGCACAGGTACACCTACACCAGAGAGACACATGCCCAGCGCCCGAGTCGACCAACGCGGATACTGGACCCTGCGCTACCGCGGTCTCGCCGACGAGACCGAGAGCCAGCACCGGGTCCCGGTAGCCGTCTCCCGAGCGACGCCAGAGCCCCAGCGGCCCGCCGCCATGCAGGCGCTGGCCTACCGCTGCGAGGAGATATGCGCCCTCCTGCGCCACCACCCATCCCAGCGACTGATCGCCGAGGCTCTGCGCCTCGGCGCGATCACCGCCGGCCAGGCCGACAGCCTGCGCCGCGGCGTCGACGCCGACCTCGGCGAGCTGGTCACCGTGCGCACCGCCTGGGCCGCGCACCGCACCACCCGCCGGGAGTACGCCACCGACCCGCCCATGCACCGCCGCTACGAGCGCGAGGTCGAGCGCTGGGAGGCCTACGCCGCGCGCCGAAACCTACCCCAGGCCCTGCAGGACCTCACCGCCGACCACGTCGCCGACTACGCCGACCACCTGGCCCAGCAGGGAGCCGCCTGGGATACCCGCCGCCACGCCCTGATCCCGCTGCGCCGCGCAGCCCAGGCCGGCGCCGCCCACGGCATCCCCGACGCCCTACGCGGCGAGCGCCTCAACCGCCGCGGCGCCGCCGACGAACGCGAGCCGCCAGACGCCTGGAGCCTCCGCGAGATCGCGGCCGGGATCCACCGCGCGCAGCAGGAGGGCGACCGCCGGATCGTCGCCGTGCTCGCCTGCGGCGGCCTGCTCGGCCTGCGCCCCAGCGAGATCCGTCGGCTGCTGATCGGCGACCTCGAGGGCGACGTCCTCCGCGTCGCCCGGCGCGAGCGCAAGACCCGATCCAGCCGCCGCGACCTGCCCATACCGCCGAGCGTCCTC
>JBEPXK010000795.1:0-1962 GCA_041641915.1 Planctomycetota bacterium | reverse complement strand
GCTACGGCGGCAGGCGCGGGGGTTGGCCGCGGCGGCGTGCCTGGTCGTGGGGTTGGCTCTGCTCGGCGGCGGCAGCCTGTGGCTCGCCCCGCTGGCCCTGGCTCTGGGACTCGAGCTGTCGTGGTCGCCGACGGCGGTGTGGAGTCCGCCGGATGGGCCAGGCGCGCCGATGGGCACCCCGCGCGGGGTGGTGCCCGGTCGGGTGGTCTGGGCCTACGACCCCGCCGCGACGCTGTGGTCGGGTACCGGCGACGGCGACGAGGATGGTACCGACGATAATTTCTGGTGGGAGGACCGCAACTGCCCGCCCGAGCGGGTGCAGGCGATGCTCGACCGGGCGGTATGCATGGCCGCCGGGCGGCCGAGCGTCGCCGAGGCCTGGTCGGAGCTCTTCGCCGGGCTCAACCGCGAGCGCTACGCGGTGGATCGTGGGTATCGCGCCGGAGACGGCATCGCGGTGAAGCTCAATCTCAACCAGTGCCGCGCCGACCAGTGGATTCCCGAGCCACGCGATGATCCGGGGCTGCTCAACGGCGGATTGCCGTCCAAGAACGGGGTGCGTGCGCTGTTGCAGCAATTGATCGATCAGGCCGGGGTGCCGGCCGCAGATATCACCCTCTACGACGCCTCACGTTGGATGCCCCGCTACATCGTCGACCTGTGCCAGGCGGAATTTTCCGAGGTGCGCCTGGTGGAACACGTGGCCTACACGCGCGATGGGGTGGCCCTCACCGAGCAGGTGGCCATCGACCAGAGCTACACCGTCTACTATAGCGATGACAGTGTGGATCCAGAGCACGAGACGCGGTTGCCGCAATGCGTGACTGGCTCCCGCTATCTGATCAACTACGCCTGTCTGCGCGGGCACGTGCTTGCCGGCATGACCCTCTGTGCCAAGAACCATTTCGGCTCGGTGCATCGCGACACCGAGTACTTCTCCGGCTGGGATCCGCGCAACCTGCACCAGGGGGTGGAGATCGGTCAGCACACCGGCGCGGATGGCTACAGCGACTACAGCACCCTGGCCGATCACCTCGGTCAGGAGCAGCTCGGGGCCAAGACGGTGCTGTTCCTGATCGATGGCCTCTACGCCACCGACAATCAGGAACCGCAGACGGTCAACCGCTGGGGTGGGCCGTTCAAAGACGATTGGACCGCGAGCCTGTTCGTGAGCCAGGATCCGGTTGCGCTCGACTCGGTGGTGATGGACCTCGGTGCTCAGGTGCCGCAGATCGCAGCCTACATGGCTGAGGGTCCTTGGGATTGGTACCTGCACCAGGCCGCCTGCGCCGACAGCAACGGCTACACCCATCACGATGCCAGCGGCGCGCCGACCACGCCCTATCCGAGTCTGGGCGTGCACGAACACCGCGATCCGATCACCGAACGCTACAGCGGCAATACGCTGCCGGGCAGCGGCATCGAGTTGCGCCAGGCGCGATTCAACGGCCGGAGCGTGCAGGTCTGGGTTCGCGACGCCGCCGGCGCGGCGGTGGAGTTGGCGGCCGGATGCACGCCATCGGGAGGCAGCCGGATCGATGCCCATGCCGACCGGGCCCACTGGTTCGATGAACTGGTCGGGCTGGTCGACCATACGATTGATTTTGCGGCCGCGAGTCCGCAGGGGATCAACTGAGCAGCAGGGCTGGTCGGTGCAGTGGGCGTGGCCTTGCCGAGCTGGCGCTCGGCGCTCCCGGGGCCCGCGATCGGCGGTGATCGGGATGCGGCGTTCATCGGCGCGCTGCGCCTGGGATTGCACTCAGCAGCGCGGTGGGGTTCGAGGAACTGGTCGGGCTGGTCGACCATACGATTGATTTTGCGGCCGCGAGTCCGCGGGGGATCAACTGAGCAGCAGGGCTGGTCGGTGCAGTGGGCGTGGCCTTGCCGAGCTGGCGCTCGGCGCTCCCGGGGCCCGCGATCGGCGGTGATCGGGATGCGGCGTTCATCGGCGCGCTGCGCCTG
>JBEPXK010000794.1:0-1966 GCA_041641915.1 Planctomycetota bacterium | reverse complement strand
GCTTCCGTAGCCTCTGCCTCAAGGACCTGCCGTGAGATTTCCCCCGAGCCTGCTTTTGTTGGTTGTGCTGCTGTGCGGTTGCGACGACGAGGTGACCGTCGAGCCATGTGCATCCAGTTCCACGGATGACTACGATATCGCGATCGCGGCGGTGGAGGTGCCCGTCAGTCACTACACTGTCGATGGGAGCGGAGCTCCCGACTACGCCGTCTACCATTACCGTTACATGGTCACGCTCGCCAACGCGGGTGATTCGCCGATCAACCGGCGTTTGCACATCTGGACCGACATCCCGGAGGATCAGACCGACTACGTGTTCTTCCCGTCCTCCTATAGGGCCAGTCGGCATCTCCTGGTTCAGCTTGCGCCTGGTGAGCAGCAGACCTATGAAATCAGCGGCGATGCGGATGTTCGCATCGTCGACCCCGAGGAGCCGCCGGCACAGCCCGGCCCCGACCTGGTCGTCAAGATTCAGGACATACAGCTCTACCATTCCGGTAGCTTCGAATATGCCTCGACGCACGTTTTGGCGCGTGACACGAATATCGACAACAACCTTGTGGCGATTCCCATTACGATCCTCCCGCCGGCGCCCGAGGTCGCCAACTGAGGTCGATCGGGCGAGTGATGAGGTGTTAAGGTACAGTGCGGGATGTGGCACCCCACGGGCGGGCAGGCGAAAACACGGTAATTGGCAAATGGTGAGGGGTCCCTTCAGAGGGGGCAGCGCCCCCTCTGAAGGAGAGCACTTCCTGGGCGAGCTTGATGATCCCGAGCGCCAGGGGCCAGATGCGGAACTGGTGATGACGAGCCATGGGGTCCTCCGTGTGGGGTTGGGGTGCACCCCTGCGGGCCCCGACCCCACACGGAGGGCCTCATGGCGGCGCTGACACGACCCACATGGAATGACGAGGAGCCGGAAGCCTCTGGCTCTGTTGGAAGCATCAAAGGCTGTACAGCGGGCTGGCAAAGAGGCTTGCCCTGGTTCAAACGTTCGTTTCAATCGATCGCCTGACCATGGCCGACACCACCACCGACATCCCGGATACGCCGACCCGGATCCTCGACGCCGCCGAGCAACTGTTCGCCGAGCGCGGTTTCGACGCCGTCGGGCTGCGCGGGATCACCCAACGGGCGGGGGTCAATCTGGCCGCGGTCAACTACCACTTCGGCAGCAAGCAACAGCTGCTGCACGCCGTGCTCGCGCGCCGGCTGGAGCCGCTGAATCGCGAGCGGCTGCAACGGTTGGACGAATTCGAGGCCGCGGCGGGCGGCGCGGCGGTGCCGGTGGGCGACATCTGTCAGGCCCTGTTCGCGCCGCTGCGCAACCATCCGGCGGTGCTCGGCAGCGGTAGTTTCGGTCTGCTGTTGGCACGGATGCATCTGATCGAGGGCGAGCAGGGCCGGCTGCGCGCCTTCGTGGACACGGTGATGGGCGAGATCCGGCGCCGATTCAGCGCCGCGCTCGGCCGGGCGTTGCCGCAGCTCGATGGCGAGCGTCTGTTCTACCGTTCGCTGTTCCTCATCGGCGCGATGCGTGGTGCGATGATGCATCTCGACCAGCGGGCATTGCCCTTCCCGCCGGCGAAGGACGACGATCCGCGCGCGATGGTCGTGCCGGCGCAGATCGATCGTGATCGCGCGATCGACGAGCTGATCCGTTTCGCCGTCGGCGGTCTGGAGGCGCCCTGATGCGCCTCGCGCTGCTCTGCCCGGTGCTCGCGCTTGTCGTGTTGGTCGCTGCCTGCGCGCCGCGCACCCGTGCCCACAAGCCCGAGCTGGAGCTCGAACTGCCGCAGGCGTGGCGCTCGGATGCAGCCGCGCTCGACGCCGAGCCGGCGCCCTGGTTGCGCGGTTTCGCTGATGCCACGCTCGCGGGGCTGGTCGAGGAGGCGCTGGTCCACAACCACGACCTCGCCGCCGCCGCTGCCCGCTGGCGTCGGGCTCGCGCGGCGGCCGAGGCGGC
>JBEPXK010000793.1:0-1966 GCA_041641915.1 Planctomycetota bacterium | reverse complement strand
GCCCGCGCGGCGCTCAAGATACTGCATCGCGCCGTCGACTCCGCAGACGAACCAGCCCTGCGTCCGCTCAGCGAGGGCTGGATGCTGGTGCTGCGTGGCGAATACGACCGCGCCGATGAACGCTTCGCCGCCTGCGCCGCGGCGGCCCCCCGACGCACCCAACTCGGCCAGAGCGTGGCCCGGGCCCTCGCCGGACGCAGCGAGGAGGCACGTCGTCTGTGGCAGCAGATCGGACCCTTTCACGCCACCGCCACCCCCATGGCCTCGGCCTTCGGTCGCTGGCTCGACCGCGCGGCCATCCAGACCGGACACGGCCTCCAGGACCTCTTCACCCGCGGCGATGCCGCTGCGGTGAACCGTGCGTTGGAGAACTGCCCCAAAGGGCAGAAGGAACTGCGCGCCTGGCTGCTGCTGCGCGCGGGTGACCACCACTTCGCCGCTGAGGATCTGCCTTCGGCACGCCAACGCTACAACCAGGCGAAGAGTTGCCACCCGGCAGTGATGACCGATGTGCTCAAACGCCTGGTCCACTGCGAGATTGCGGCGGAACAGCCACCGCAGAGCCTGATCGTGCTGCACCGCCACCTGGCGAAGCAGGACCGCGACCAGGCACGTCGGGCGGTCGACAGCCTCGGGCCGCTTATCCCCGATGCACTACTCGATGAACTCGAGCACCCTCGCTATCTGCCGAAGACCAAGCCACCTTCGCCGAAAACCCCGCCGGAATGGCTACGGATCTGGCTGCGGCGGGCCCTGTGGCGCCCACAGCTGCCCTTCGGCATCCTGGCCATGATGGGGAGGCGACCAACGGGGCTGCCGCCGCAAATCCGCAAACTCGATCCTCTCCTCGAGCGGCTCGACAAGGCCTATGGCGATACCGACAGCGCCTATCTGCGTCAGAAGCTGGCGTTGTTCGAACGTTACGACAACCACTCGCGCCTGCGCAAAACCTGCTTCCGCCTGCTGACGCTCGACCCGACCCTGGCTGATGAGTTCATCTGGCCCTACATCAAGCACGCCCGGCTCGACCGCCGCGGACGCCAGAAGATCCTCGGCGAACTCGAACAGCTCGAGTCCCGGTTCCCCCGCGCTTTCGAGTTGTATCTGCTGCACGGCAACCTGTCCGACGAGACCGCACCGATCTACACCCGCCTGGAGACCGCCCTCGGCACACCCGCGGTGGCCTTTCTGCGCTGGGCCAACGGAGAGGTGCCGGAGTTTCCGATCGCCTGCGTCGGCAAGGACCCGGCGATCGACACCCAGGTGGTGGTCTACTGGAAGCAGATCGACGCACAGGCCGGTACGTCCTGTGCGCACGTGATCGCAACCCTGAGCGCCGACCCCGTCTACTGCCGCCGGACCTGCGAGCGGGCCTATCGCCAGACGGGATGGCGATCGTACCTGGCCTTTCTCTCCCGCTGGTACCACGCCGCCCAAGCCTGGCAGTCGGCGTTCCTCGCCCTGTGCTGTATCACCGATGTGCCAGATATGACCATGGCCGAAGACCGGTGGACGCACCTCCATGTCGGTTTCGACAAGGACTGGCGCGATCTGTTCGCCCAGGTGCTACGGCAGACCGACCCCGAGTCTCCGGAGCACCAGCGGATCCTCGGCCTCCAAGAGCCCCTGGAGTTCCTTGAGTATGAGGTGCTCCGTGAGCAAGACTGCCCATTGCGCGCGCTCGGCGACATCGAACGCGACATCAGAATTGGCGACTCTTTCGGCATGGTCGTGCCGGAGGGACCGGATCCGATGGTCTTCGCGCCCGACGATCTCTCGCCATTGCGGGTGGTGCCGCACCACGCCGCCACGCTCGATCCCGAGAGCCGGGATCTGCTCGAGACGGTGTTGACGGACCTCTGCCTTCTGCCGGAGCACCCGACACCAAGATCCGTCATCCGGTTCGCGGCCGGCCTCGACGCGCGCCGGCGCGACCTCCTGGCCGATTTCACCAACGCGGTGATCA
>JBEPXK010000792.1:0-1970 GCA_041641915.1 Planctomycetota bacterium | reverse complement strand
CCTGACCGTGTGCTGCCTGTTCACCGTCGGTTCGGTCCGCGCGTTGGGCATCGACCACATCGGATGGCTGCGCGGCGGGCTGGAGATGCTGGTCGTCGGTGCGGTGGCCGCGGGCCTGGCCTTCGGCGTGGGTCGGGCGCTGGCCGGGCTGGGACCCGGCGCGGCCGGTTGAATCCGGAGCCATGCGCGTGCCGGCCCCGAATCAGGACCGGCACGCAGCGCGGCGAGTGGCACGACGTTCAGAAACGCACGCCGAGGAACAGCTTGGCCGTGGCCGTGGTCTGCTCGATATCGAGTTCCCAGTCCACACCGTAGAGCTCATCTTCGAAGGTCGCGGTGCTCGAGAGGACACCGATACCGCCGCCGAGCTCGAAGCCGTTGGCGGCCGCATAGACCAGGTTGGCGTCGAGCCCGGCATCGACATAGAGCCCGTCCCAGTCCTCATCGCCGTTGCCGGACGCGAACTCCAGCTGGGCGGCACCCAGGCTGAGATAGGGCAGGATCTCGAGTTGGAGGCGGGGCGTGAAGGCGTAGCCCCAGCCGAGATGGGCCCGCACGCCGGTGGCCGTGTAGACGGTGTCCGAGCTGCCATCCTCTTCGCGGTCGGCCTGCTTGTGCAGCAGCCCGACGCCGTAGAGCAGCCCGCCGGATTCGCCGAGGCCGTTGCTGCCGATCCAGGCGGCTTCGATGTGCCAGGCGGTGTCGAAGTCCTCATCCTCGGAGCTGCTGAGGGTGTAGCCCCCTCCACTGGCGGTACCTGTGAGATCGAACGCGCCATCCTCGTAGGCGACGATGAAACGCAGGTCGTTCTGCGGCGCGACGGTCGCGGCGCTCAGGCTGTGGGCGGTGAACAGGGCGGCGACGGCCAGCAGGCCGGTGTGGCGGAGGGTCATGGTGTTCCTCGGGGGATGGGCGCTATCGCGCACGGGTTTGAGCGCGGGCACGAGCCGCACGACTCGTCCCCGCGTTGCCTCGGATGACCTGTCTACACCGCTGGGTGGAGCTGGTTACACGTCGATCGGCAGCAGGCCCTGGCGCCGGGTCCTGGATTGGGGGTTGCCGAGCGGCGTCGTCGCCTGCTTACACCGATCTGAAGCGCTGGGGTGCAGGCCTACGATAGACATCTATCTGCATTCGCTGGCCGCAGACGCGGCTCCCAATCGAGGCGATGCATCGCCGGGTCGAAGCCCGGACGCGAAGGAGACGATCATGGCACAGGCAGCAGCACACCATTCCCCCATCACCTTCAGCGACATCTTCAAGGTGATCTTCGCCATCATCCTGCCGCCGCTCGGCGTTCTGCTCGAGGTCGGTCTGACGAAGCACTTCTGGATCAACATCCTGCTCACGATCCTCGGCTTCCTCCCCGGGATCATCCACGCGCTCTACGTCATCCTGACCCGCTGAGCCGGTGCGGCGCCCGCCGCACTGGCGGGCGCTGCTGCGGCATCAGAAGCGGGCTTCGCCGCCGATGGCCAGGCTCAGCGGTGGCGAGGTGAAACTGGCTCCCGCGCTACCCGGGTCGCCGGGGTAGAAGGTGTCTGGATCGCGCGGCTGGGCGAGATAGCCCGGCGTGTGGGTATCGGTGATGTTCTCGGCGCGCAGGTAGAGCCGGATCCGCTCGTCGGGCTGCCAACCCAGGGTTGCGCGCAACGTGGTGTGGGCGTCGAGCTCAACGGTGTTGTCCGGGTCCTGCCATTGCTTGCCACGGTGATCGAGCCCGCCGGTGATCCAGAAGTCGTCGTCCCAGGCGGTGAAGGACCACGTGGCGGTGAGGCTCGCGGTGGCCTGGGGCGTGAAGGTGATCTCATTGCCGTTTTCGCCGCCGGTGTCGCTGTCTTGTAGCGTGAGCGTGGCGCGGATGTCCCAATCCGGATGTGGCTGCCAGGCCGCGGTGTTCTCAAGACCGAACACGTACGAGCGGTCGTCCGGCTCAATATTGGCGTAGGCCATGGTCGCGAAGTCGTAGG
>JBEPXK010000791.1:0-1974 GCA_041641915.1 Planctomycetota bacterium | reverse complement strand
GGCTTCCCTCAGAGGGGGCGCTGCCCCCTCGCGCGCTCACGCGCACCCCAGCTGCGCTTGCTCCTCGCTTCGCTGCGGGGCTGCGCTTGCGCTGCGTCGGCCGGTGGCCCCACCGGGGCCACCTATCGCTACGCGATGCCGTCTCCGCCCCCCACGGCCTCTGTCGCCCTTCGCCAGCTTCGCTGGCGTTTCCGCCGTCCCTCCGGGCCCGGCCGGCGCTTTCCGTGATGCGGGTCAGGAGGAGAACTGCTCGATCGCGCCGAGCACGTGGGTGGCGTACATCAGCGACGGCCCGCCGCCCATCATGATGCACACGCCGAGCATCTCCTCGATCTCGTCGCGCGTGGCGCCAGCCTTGAGCGAGGCCTCGACGTGCATGCCGATGCAGTCGTCGCAGCGTCCGGCGACCGCCACCGCCAGCGCGATCAGCTCCTTGGTCTTCAGGTCGAGCGTGCCTTCCTTGAGCGCGCCCTGGTGCAGCGCCTGGAAGCCTTGCATCAACGCGCTCTGGTTCTTGCCCAGCTGACCCACGCGCTTGCGGATCTCGGCGTTGCTCGCGGGGAAATCGGTATTCACGGACATGGATTGCTCCTCCTGTGGGTAGATGATCGATGGTGGGGTCCGGTGGCGCCGGACAAGCGGCCATGGTCGCCGCAGCGGTCCGACGGGAAACGCCCGTGTAGGACCGATGCAGCTGCCGGGTTCACGTCGGTGAGAGTCGCACCGGCCGCGGGCTAAGCTCGCAGGCGGTGTGCAAGCACCTCGCGACCGGAAGAGGAGAGACCATGCCCCCGACCCTCCAGAGCCCCGCCTTCGCCAATGGCGAGCGCATTCCCGAACGCTACGCCCACCCGCCCGTGGGCCAGGACGTCGCTCCGCCCTTGCAGTGGAAGGACCTGCCGCAGGGCACCGACTCGCTGGCCCTGGTGTGCGAGGATCCCGACGCTCCGACCGAGCGACCGTTCGTCCATCTGGTCGCCTGGGGTATTCCGGCCGA
The DNA here is from genome assembly GCA_041641915.1 of Planctomycetota bacterium. GTDB lineage: Bacteria > Planctomycetota > UBA11346 > UBA11346 > UBA11346 > SLQH01. Next base: position 977 of record JBEPXK010000791.1, on the reverse strand, counting down.
CCGCCAGGAACTGGTGGAAAACGAGGTCCAACGTTATGCACAGGGCGGCAACGACTTCGGCCAGGCGGGGTGGGGCGGCCCCTTGCCGCCCGAGGGGCATGGCCAGCACCGCTACCATTTCCGCTTGTTCGCGCTCGATGTCATGCCGGAGCTGCAGCCGGGGGCCAGCAAGGCCGACCTGCTCGCCGCGGTCGACGGGCACGTGCTCGCCGTGGCCGAGACCGTGGGCTGGTTCGAGCGGTGAGCGCACCCCGGCCGGTTTCGGTCCACGATTGTGGAAAGCTTGTTCAAAGGGGGCGAATACTCGTGCTTGAGCGAGGTCCGCTCCGGCTACGGTCCTCGGTTCAATGCCGTGGACCGGCAGGCAGGTGAACGCGAACCGCATGTGCGCGGTAGACTCTGCGAGGAGAAGGCGATGGCTCTGGTGCTCGTGGTCGACAGCGACCGGGATTCGGCTGCTTGGACCCAGACCGTTCTGCAACAGATCGGCCATCAGGCCTTCCTGGTCGCGGACGGCGGCGAGGCGCTCGACGCCATGGCTGCCTGCCGTTTCGACCTGGTGTTGATGGAGCTCGAGCTGCGCGGCCCGCTCGACGGCTGGAGCGCGAGCGAAACCATCGCCGCGAACCCGGTGATGGCCGGGGTGCCGGTGCTCGCCCTGACCGACGACTGCGCGCCGGGCATCGAGTTCCGCCTGCGCGAGAGTCCGTTCGCCGGCTGGATGTTCCGGCCCTTCGGTACCGCCGCGTTGATCAACTGCCTGCGCGACCATCTCCGCCGACCGCGGCGCCGGCCTACCGGGCGCATCGCGGTGGCGGCCTCCGCGGGCGGCTGAAGGCACCTTATCAGAGGGGGGGCTTGCCCGGCCCGCCCGTTCGGCTGAGCGAGTCGATCTGCGCGGCGGGGTTGGCTCAGCGCATCGGAAAGCGGGCGACCAGCTCGCGCGTCTCGCCGCTACGCCACACCATGATCGTTAC
>JBEPXK010000790.1:0-1978 GCA_041641915.1 Planctomycetota bacterium | reverse complement strand
CAGCCGGATCGAGTCGTGGGCAAGTCAGCGCTGCGCCGGGGCGCGCTGGTCGTGCTCCACGTTCTCCAACGTGTCCGCCGACCGGTCCGCCTGGCGCCGCAAAACGCTGAACGAGCCGTTGGTCTCGACGACCACGGCATCGACCGCGGCGAGGTCGGCCACGCCTTGATTGCGCAGCGCCTGCAGCACCTCCTCGCGCTTGATCCGCTCACGGCGCAGGGCCTCGTCGAGGAAGGCGCCGGCGTGGAACACCAGCCGTGGCTCGGCCTTGACCAGCCGGCTGAAGCGCGGCAGTCGTACGGAGAGCCAGGCCACGCCCCACTGCAGGGCGACCAGTAGGGCCAGGGCCGTGACACCCGTGGCCAAGGCCACGTCGCGCGCGAGGATCACCGTCGCCAGGGTCGAGCCCAGGGCGACGCTGACGATCAGGTCGAAGGCGTTGAGCTGGGCCAGCGAGCGCTTGCCGGCCAGCCGTACCGCGGCGAGCAGGAAGACATAGGCGCAGGCGCCGATCAGCAGCACCCGCAGGATCGGTTGCCAGCCATCGAAGAACATCCGTCTCCCCTCGCGCTGTCGTCCGGATCGCTCCGGAGTGGTCGCAGATGGTCCACGCCCGCCGCCGCGGTTACACCACCGTGTAACCGTGGCGGCGAGGGCCAGGACGGATCGAAAGCACGATCGTCCAGCCTGGCGCTTCGATCTGCCGGGACCGCGCCGTGGCGCCCGCTCGCGCGGCCCGAGCATCGAGGGTGGAGGGAACGCTCATGGATGTCGATGAGATCCGCGCCGCCGCGGCGCAGCCGGTCGCTCAGCAGCGATCACCAGCAGCCGCTGGCGCACCGACGCTGCGCGAGCGTTGGCGTCGGACGATGCTCTTCCAGCGCGTCGACCGGCGGCCGAATTTCGAGTTCGGCTACTGGGCTTCGACCCTGCAGGCCTGGCACGCCCAGGGCCTGCCGAGCGAGGTCCGCGATCAGCGCAGCGCGTACGCCTATTTCGGCATCGAGAACTGGAGCACGCTCTGGGCCGACTGTGTCGGTCCGATGCCCGCCTTCCCGGAGGAGGTGCTCAGCGACGACGGGCGGATCCGCACCTGGCGCGACCGCGATGGGGTGGTGGCCCGGATCAACGTCGTCGGCGATCGGAGCATTCCCGAATTCGTCGGTTTCCCGATCCACGACCGCGCGAGCTGGGAGGCGTACAGACAACGGCTGCGCCCGGACCCCGCTCGGCTGCCGGCGGGATGGCGTGACGCCATCGGCAACCCGGCCGGGCGCGAGCGCCCGCTGGCCATCGGTTTCGGTTCGCTGATGGGGGTGCCGCGCAACTGGATCGGCTTCGAGAATATCGCGCTGATGACCTACGACGATCCGGGGCTGCTCGAAGACATCGTCGAGACCCTGTGCGAGCTGATCTGTGCCACCATCGCCCCGATGCTGAAGGAGATCGAGTTCGATTTCGCCATCGGCTGGGAGGATATCTGCTTCAATTCCGGCCCGATCCTCGGAGTCGATTTCATCCGTTCGGTGGTGGTGCCGCGTTATCGCCGGATCACCGATCTGCTGCATCGCCACGGCTGTCACATCGCCTGGACCGATTGCGATGGCGACGTTACCCCGATCGTTGACTGTTTCCGCGCCGGGGGGCTCGATTGCCTGTTTCCGGTCGAGGTCCACGCCGGCAGCGATCCGGTGGCCATCCGCCAGCGATGGCCGGACATCCGGCTCCAGGGTGGGGTCGACAAGATGATCCTGCTCAAGGATCGCGCCGCTGTGCGCGCCGAGATCGAGCGCCTGCGTCCGGAGGTCGCGGCGGGCGGTTTCCTGCCCGGAATCGATCATCGGGTCCAGAGCGACGCCAGCCTCGACCTCTACAAATACTATCTCAAGCTCAAGCGTGACCTCCTCGGCTGTGGCGGTGAGCCGCAGTACGACGAATCGCAGCTCTGACGGCTTTCTTCAGAGGGGGCGCTGCCCCC
>JBEPXK010000789.1:0-1981 GCA_041641915.1 Planctomycetota bacterium | reverse complement strand
CCCGCACGCCCCCCGCTAGGCCTCAAATAAGCGAGTCGCCGCCGAGAAGCCTGCGGTGGCGCTCGGTGGGGGTTGTGGCCGGCGTGTGGGGGTGCGGGCCGCTCGGTGAGCGTGGTCGTTGGGGTGTGGGGAGCCGTTGGTGTGGTGACGTACGCGGCTGTGCGGCGGCGCCAGAGGAGCGTCGTACGGGTTGCCGGCACGTCGAGGTGGTGCCGGCCGGACGGTGGGCACGAAGAGGCGGGCTATGAGGTTCGGGGCGGGGCGGGTCAGCCGAACCCGGTGCGTTCGATGGTGCGCCAGGCAGAGAACATCCGGTCGAGCGAGGGCTGGTAGCCGATGATGCGGATGGTGATGGTGCGGGCGCGGCGGATGACCATCGCGGGCAGCAGGATCATCGCGGTGATGAACTGGCGGAACTCCATGGTGAGGTAGCGGCGCCGGTCGGTCTTGCGGTGCAGCATCATCGCGAACCACGCTTTGAGGTTCCATGCCAGCGCGGCGATGACCATGTACGCCCAGTTGGATACGAGGTCGTAGAGCGGTACCCGCAACGCCCCGACACCGTTCTTGAGCTGTTCGATCACGTTTTCTTGGTCGCAACGCCGGTTGGCGCAGCCCACCACCTCGGCGGCGGTCAGATCGGTGCGGGTGGTGATGTAGAAGAAGTAGCGGATCTCGTCGAACAGCGTCTGTTCGCCGCGGGTCTTGGAGATGTTCTTGCGCAGCGCGATGATCCGGTAGGGGCGGGTGCATCTGCCGGGCTGGTAGGTGAACTCGGCCACGTCTTCGAAGTTGAGCTCGAGGTTGAGGTAGCCGCGTTGCGCCACGATCCGGGCCTTGTGGTCCGGCTGACGCTCGCGGGTCTGGCCGGTGGTCGGCTGGTACGCCGGTGCCCGCTCCAGGCGGCTCCACGCGTCATCTGGCAGTGCTTCCGCGCGGGTCCGAAGGGTCTTGTTGGCGTCCATCCCGAAGATGAAATCGACCCGGTCGGCCCACCGGTCGAAGTTGGCGGTCAACGAGAAGTCGGTGTCGCCACGGACACACACCCGCGTCGTGTGCGGTGCCACCAGGTCGATCGCCCGGTCGATCCACCCGGCGGCGTCGGCATGGCTGGGGGCGTTGCCGGGACGGTTGACCATATACAGCACTTCTTTGGTGTTGGCCAGCGATACGATCAGCGGCGCATACCCCCAGATGCCTTTGTAGGAGATGTCCATCCCTTGCTTGTGGCTGCCGGTGGTCGACGCCAACGTCCCGTCCACATCGATGTAGGCGACCGGGCCCAGAAACTCACGGCCGCGGCCTTGCCACAGCTGGGGGCGGACCTGGTTGATTGCGTCCATCAGCGCCACCACGTCGTCCTCGCCGAAGCGGCGACAGAAGTCCCCGGCGGTGGTCGGATCCGGGACCAGATCGGCACCCAACGCGTTCATGTACGCGACATCGTGACGCAGCCGTTCGAGGTCTTGCAGCCTCGTGCCGCCACACGCCACGTTGTACGCCAGGTTGAGCACATGGTCGGACTCGTGGTAGGGCAGATGCACCTTCAACAGCTGCAGCCGCTCGTCGATGCGGTCGACCAGCCCCAGCTTGACTGCCAGGCGGTGGAGCGCGGCGATGCCTCCGAACGCGGTCGCGTCGATGTTGGCGCCGATCTCGTAGTCGATCCGCCCGCCGGTCATCATCGGCCGGGGCTGCGGCGACCAGTGGCCCGCCTGGGCGTGGCGGGCGGCGATCTTGCGGCGCCGTCCGGCGCTGTTCCTTCGGCTCTGCGCAGGCGCTATCTTGTGCACCAGAAAAGGCCTTTCTTGCGGGACCAGCTTGAGCACTGATTCCCGGGAAGATAAGGCCTTTTCTCTAGTTTTTGGCTGAACCGGCACCGCCAGGCACCGCCGACACGCTTACGGAGGGACTAGGACGGCGACAGCATAGGGAACCCAATACCAGGCCGCTGCCGCGAACAAGGTGGGCAGCAGGTAAG
>JBEPXK010000788.1:0-1992 GCA_041641915.1 Planctomycetota bacterium | reverse complement strand
CGCGACAGGCCGCGTTGGGTCGGCGCTTCACCGACCTTGATCGCCTTGCTCGACACGATGTAGGTATCACGCGGCCAGGCGTGGCGGGCGAAAACTTCGCCCAGCGCCTCCTCCGCCGCGCCATTGCCGTAAGCCTCCGCGCCGTCGAAGTAATTGACGCCGGCGTCGTAGGCCGCGCCGAGGCAGGCAGCGGCGCGGTCGATGTCCTCCTGCTGGCCGTAGGTACGCCACGATCCGATCGCGATCGCACTGACTTTCAGGCCGCAGCGGCCGAGGGTACGATAGAGCATGGTGGGCTCCGTTCATGCCAGTCCGCCTGCATGCAACGGGCCCGGAGCCGCCGCGCGAATCCTCCGCGTGCGACCCGGGCCCGTACGGGCGGATCGTTGGTTGTCTGGCCGATGCCGGTGGGCGGATCCGCCCGGCCCGATCAGCGGCGCAACAGGGCGCCGAGCAGCATGCCGGCGCCGGCAGCGATGGCGACGCTGGCCAGCGGCTGTTCGCAGATCCGCTCACGCGTGCGTCCGACCGCCTCGTCGCTACCATGACGGCAGCGCTCGCCGATATCCTTGAGCATCAGACGCCCTTCGGTCTTGAGTGAATCCTTGATCGCGCGCAGGTCCTCCTGCAGCGCTTCGATCTCACCGCGCAGCTTCTCGGCTTCGGCCTGCTCGGCGGCGCGGGTGTCCTGATTGTCAGCGGTTTTGGCCATGGGAAGGTCCTCTCTGTCAGTTCTGTTCTGGAATGCGCGCCGTCACGTGACGCGGCGGATGGATCCGAGCCGGCTAATGCCGGTGGCGGGTCTTGAAAAGCAGCACGATCAGCATCACTGCGGCGCCGAGACCGTAGAACAGGGCGATCAGCAACCATGCCAGACCGGGCGTCAGCTCGGGAACCAGGGCATGGTAGGCGGCGAGACTCAGGGCCAGCAAGGCGCCAACGCCGAACACGCCCAGCATGGCCACCAGCAGCATGAGAATCATGTAGTGGCGTACCGCCTCGCGCAGCATGGTCTTGATATGACCCTTGCCGCCGACCCAGGCGGCCATGGCCAAAGCGCTCATCAGAGGTCGCATGCTGTTCTCCCTTCGCTGCACCGTGATGGTAGTTCGCGGCGCATGCTCGTAACCGTTGTGTAATGCGGGGCCGCGATCATCAGGCAGCGCTATCGTCTTCGGCGGCGCGATCCGCCTCGGTGGTGGTGTCGCCCGCCTGCTGCGTGTCCTGGTCGTCGCCCACGTAGAGTTCGAGCACGGTGGACTTGATCATCACCGTCAGCGGCGCGGCCAGGATCAACCCGAGCGGACCCATGAGAACCGCAGCCAGGGTCTGGCCGAACAACAACAGGGCCGGCGGCAGCGAGACCACGCGGCGCTGGATCAGCGGCGTGACGAGATAGCCCTCGAGCAATTGGGTCAGGACGTAGAGCCCTGCCACCCACAGCGCCAGGTCCAGCCCGCCATCGCCGAGCGCGAGCAGCAAGGCCGGGATCGCCGAGGTGATCGGACCGAAGTTGGGCACGAAGGTCAGTACGCCGGCGATCAGCCCGAGCACGATCGCCGCAGGGATGCCAAGGATCAACAGCCCGACAACGGTCATGATGATCACGAATATCATCGACAGGAATTTTCCGAGCAACCACGAGTCCAGATCGTGGTGCAGACGCACGATCAGGCGATCTGCGGTCTCGCGCCAACGATCCGGGACCAGCAGCAGGATGCCATGCCGGTAACTGCCCGGCTCGACGGCGAGATAGCTGGTGATGACCGCCAGTACCGCCAGGCCGGTACCCACGGTGAGGGTGACCGACAACGCCTGGCGCGTCCAGCCGAGCATCTGTCCCAGCGCCGGCCCACCGTTGCCGTTGCCGTTGCCCTGGCCATTGCCCATCATTCCCGGGAACCAGCCCTTCAGACGCGCCATGAGCTGATCGAAGGCCGCCGGCAACCGGTCGAGCAGGGTCTGCGTCTGTTCGATCAGCGGACCGGCGAG
>JBEPXK010000787.1:0-1993 GCA_041641915.1 Planctomycetota bacterium | reverse complement strand
GTGCAGCAGGTATTCGCGGACCAGTGCGCTGTCGTCGCCGATCGGCGGCAGGCCGGTCGCATCGGTGAATGCGGCATCGAGCGCCACCGCCCGGTGGCGGTGACGCTGTAGCCAGCGCTTGCGCGCGTAGGTGACGCGACGCGGGATCGCGAGATAGGCCAACAGGTGTTCGGCGCGGTGGACGCCGTGGCGCAGGTCGTTGGCGAGGCGATGGTAGAGGATGTGCGCTTTGAGCGCGTCGTGCGTCTGCGGCAGGGTAGTGGCGAAGGTGGCCAGGCGATCGAGCCATGCGCGGCGGACGTCCGGGTCGCGCTCTGCGACTGCGGGCGCTGGCGGAGCGAGACGGCGGATCATCGCGTGCACGAAGCGCTCGTTCTCGAGGCTCTGCGGCCGGCGTTCGGCGATGGTCGCGAGTTGGGTCCGGGTCAGTCCGGCGTGGATCGGGCGCGTGCCGAAATCGGGCGTGTGCCGATCGGCGAGGTCGGCGATGACCAGGCCGAGCAACTGCGGGTGGTCGGCGAGCGGCAGCCGCTCGAGCACGCGTGACCGTTCGCCGAAATCGCTCTCGGTGACCAGGCGCAGGACGCCGGCGTCGCTGAAGCCATCGAGCGCGAAGCTGGATCCCCGCTTGTAGACCAGTTTGGCCAGGTTCTTGAAGGCCGGCCAGGCGATCCGTTGCTGATCGAGTCGGCTGGGCAGGTCGCGTTCCCGTTCGCCGGATCGGGTGCCGTGCAGCGGCTGCAGATCGAGGTGATCCGCGATGGCGTCGAGCGCGGCGTCGCGGTCGCCGCCGGTGCGCAGCAGCAATTGCCGCGCGCGGATCTCCTCGCAGCGCGGCGAGTCGCCGTGCTCCCGCTGCCATCGTGCCAGCAGCTCGTCGACGGCGTCGAGTTCGCCGCGCTGTTGCAGCAGCAGGCAACGGTAGAAGGAATGCTCGACCGATCCGGGAACCAGCTGCGCGAGGACGGCCTCGCGGTCCTCCGCGAGGGCGAAATCCTCGACGATACCGACTTCCGCCGCGTGCAGCGGGATCAGGGCGAGACAGCAGACGAACAGATGGATGTAGCGCATGGATGGGGCTCCCGAATTATTGGACGGGGCGCGACGAGAAAGGTTCGCGCCTACCGCGTCGGTGCGATCGACTGCGAGCGGATCGGAGGGCGGGGAGCGAGGCACAAACGTTGATCGGGGGCGTGGCGGTCACGGCTGCTGCCGGGTTGCGTTCGCGAGTGCGTGCGCTTTCGGCTTCGCTTGGGCTCGCCGGGCCGTGCGGCGAGCGTTCCGGTTTCCCGGCTCACTGCGCCAGACGGCGCAGGTCGTGGGCCAGGACCGCTTCGGCGTGGATCAGCTGCAGCAGGGCGTAGCGGGCTTCGGCGATCGCGAGGCTGGTCTCGCCGAGCCGGGTGATGGTGATGGTGCCGGCGCGGTAGCTGCTGCGTGCCTCTTCGTAGTTGGCCTCGGCCAGTTCGACCGCTTCCACGGCGCGGTCGATGCGGCTGGCCAGGACCGTGGCGCGGGCTTCGGCCCGGCCGAGCAGACGCATGCGGTCGCGAATCAGCGCCTTGGCGCGCTGGCGCAGCGCGCGGACGCGGTGGCGGGCGGCGTCGCGCCGGGCCATGGTCGCGCCGCCGGCGTAGAGGTTCCACTGCAGGCCCAGCCCCACGCTCCAGCCGGACTCGAGGTCGTCGCTCTCCGGGCCCTCGAGATACCAGCTGCCATCGGCGTAGAGTTCGGGCAGCTGGAGCGCGCGGTTGGTGGTGACCGCCGCGCGTTGCGCGCGCAGCTGGGCGCGCAGTTGACGCATCTCGCTGCCGAGCTCGATACGTTCACGCACGGTGGCGAAGAGCTCGGTGATCGTCTCCGGGCGTGCGAGCTCGCCGCTGACCGCGATCGCGTCGGCCTCCATCGCCACCGCGGCGGCGAGGTCGAGCAGAGCCACGCGGCGCGCGCGTTCGGCTTCATCGTGTTGATCCAGCGCCGCGAGGACGCGCAG
>JBEPXK010000786.1:0-1996 GCA_041641915.1 Planctomycetota bacterium | reverse complement strand
TCCAACGCCTGCAGCGTGACCTGGAGAACGACGGCTACGAGGTCGAGGTGCAGGAGTTCACCGGCAGCTGTCACGATCTGTGGCTGGAGCTACAGTCCACCTATCAGCGATTCTGGACCGATGGTACCCGCTTCAATGGCGCGATCCTGATCGGGGACATCCCGGATAGCAGCGACGGCTATGACAAGGTCTACATGTACCTCGACCGCTTCCGTTCCGACCGAGGCCTGAGCTTCGTGGAGTATCCCGAAATCTGGGTCAGCCGCTACGACAGCACCAACCCGAGGCAGCTCGAGAACGCGCTCGACGCCAACCATTACTACCGCACCCAGCAGGCCCGCATCCCGTTGACGGCCTGGTACACCAACAGCGGCGAGTTCGGTGACTCCTTTCTCTATCCCGAACGTGTCGCCGGGGTCTGGCCCGAGGTCGAGCTCTACCAGCTTTCCGGCAGCGTCGGCGATCTGCTTGTGCCGATGGCCCACGGCGGGAGTTACGTTCACCGCCACAACCACAACGAACCGAATGTTGGCATGGGGCCCCATCACATCCATCACGCCTGGATCACCGGCTGCAGTGCGACACGCAAGGGCGATCGCGGACCGGACAACTACCAGTTCAGCTACGGTGGCCACAACGTCACCAGTATGGGCGCGAGCGAGGAGATGACGACCTCGTACGATCTGTCTCGGCTTCTCGGGGAGGATTCGTTGTGTGCGACGGGGCTGCTGCGTGGCGAGAGCTGGGGCACCCTGATGGTGATGGGGCTGGTCGCCGATCTGCACAGTGGTTCGGCTCCCTTCACGCACTTCTACGGTGACTGGAGCCTGCCCTTGATCCGCGAGTGGCAGGGTGGCATCGGCAACACCATGCCGCAGCTCGACAGCTATGCGTTGTCTCCCGCCAATCCCACTGTCGGCGAGGTGGTGACGATCACCGCCGCAGCGAGCGACAGCGACGCCGCCGACAGTGACTCTCCGTTCCTCGAAGACGAGCTGCGGTTCGACTTCTTCGACCGCAACGTCGACTACGGCCGCCGGCGGCCATCGCTGCACGATTTCCATGCCTCGGCGCCGGCCACCACCACGATGACCTGGACCTTCGATCGCGCGCACCGCTACCGCACGCGGGTCGAGGTCATGGACGAATGGCGTGCCCGGCATTTTCTCGAGAAGGACGTGTGCGTGGCGCCGCGCGACGACCAGCCGCTATACATCGACTGCGGCGAGGGGGCGAAGTATGCCGATCACGGGCTGGACCACCGGATTGGCGACAGGCTGTGGCTGCACGATCAACCCTACGCCACCGGTACCTGGGGATGGAGCTGCGGCAAGACCGACGATGCGAACCGGAACGTCACCGTGGCCGGCACCGATGAGCAGGCGATCTACCGGAGCGCCCGCCTGGTGCGCAAGGCCGACAAGCCCTTGACCTACCGCGTGCCGATGCCAGCGGGTGATTACATCGTCCGGATCGGCTTTGCCGACCTGTGGTCGAGCGCGGCCGGCCAGCGCGTGCTCGATGTGGCGATCGAGGGATCGGCGGTAGCCACCGCGCTCGATGTCTACGCGGTGGCCGGGAAGGACACCGCCCACGTGATCCAGCACGAGCTCACCACCACCGACGACGAAATCACCATTGTCTTCACCAAGCACCCCGATGCGACCGCGGACCCCGGGGTCAACGCCATCGAGATCATTCCAGTCGGAAGTGCCGTCAACAGCGCCCCGAGCGTGCAGTTGGCCGATCCGGACGCCGCCCGCGACCTGGTGCTGGGCCAGAGTCTGGCGCTCAGCGCTGAGGCCGAGGATGGCGACGGCGCGGTGACGTGGACCGCCTGCTTCGCCAACGGCACCCAGGTGTGCGTAGCCGATGGCGCCAGCGTCAGCGCCAGCTGGACCCCGACCGCGATCGGCCGCTACGAGATCGAAGCCGTGGCCATGGACGACTCGGGCGCGACGGGTCGCAGCACCACCCAGACGATCACCGTGCTACT
>JBEPXK010000785.1:408-2003 GCA_041641915.1 Planctomycetota bacterium | reverse complement strand
GATGACAAACGTTAGTCATCGTCCGTTGACAATGCAAGGGGCTTTGCGGTCTCACCGCCGATGGCACGCCTCCGGACCCGAACCCACACGCCGATGTGAACAGGGGCCGACCACCGGTTGCAGCCATGGCCACCATCCGGGTGTTCGCAGCGGGAAAGGAGGTTGCATGGGCCGGCGGTAGCAGTATTACGAAAACGACATTCGTATTACGGAGGGCGGGTGCCAACCACCAACATACCTTGCCGGCTCCTCGCGCTGATCGTCGGGGCGGTAGCCGCCTCCGTCGCCGGGGCGGCGGAGGGGGGCGGGGACGAGGCGACGATCGTCGTCACCGCGACCCGCACCGACCGCTCGGCCCAGGGGCTGCCGGTGGCAAGCTCGGTCATCGACCGCGAGCGCCTCGAACTCTCGCCTGCTCTCAACGTCGACGACGTATTGCGCTATGAGCCCGCGGTCGATCTGAAGCGCGTGCTCGGACCAGCGGCGGCGATCCCGTCGAACCTCAGCTTGCGCGGCGTGCCCGGGCCCAACCGCGCGCTGCTGCTGGTCGATGGGATCCCGGCCAACGGCGCCGGTACCGGGTTCACCTCCTTCAACGCGGTCCCCCTGGAGGCGGTACGGCGCATCGAGGTGGTGCGCGGCCCGTTCTCCGGGCTCTACGGCGCCAACGCCTTCGGCGGCGTGATCAATGTACTCACCGAAGCCGGCGGCGATGCGCTCGCCGGCTCTGGGCGCGGCGGCTGGGGCGATGAGGACCTCGCGCGTGTGAGCGCGACCGTTGGCGGTCCGGTCGGCGCCTGGCGCCTGCACGCCTCGGCCAGCCACCTGCGCATGGATAATTACCGCTTCCGCGACGAGGAACTCACGCGTAGCCCCGTCTTCCTGCCTCCCGGACCGAGCGGTACCTTCCGGAGCTGGAGTGAGACCGAGGAGCCGGTGGAAAATCGTGACTACCAGGAGACCAACGCCCGCCTCAAGGCGACCTGGCGGCTCGACGCGGAGCGCGAGCTGGTCCTCCAGGCCCGCTTCTTCGACCGCGAGACGGGACTCGGTGTCAGCGACCGTCTGCCGGCGCAGCGCGATGCGACCAGCGCGGACACGCGCGTGACCCTGGGTGCTGCGTGGCGCATGGCGCTGCAGGAGGATCTCGACTGGCGCTGTGCCGCCTATTGGCGCCACGGCGAGAGCGAACTCATCAATCAGACCCAGTACGTGGTGCCGGCGGCCACGCCGCCCTTCTTCCGTACCACCGCCTACGCCCAGACCGAGGCCGCGACCACCGTCGACGAGTACCACGGGCAGACCCAGGTCGATTGGCTGGTGGGCGCCGACCACGCCGTGACCCTCGGCATCGACCTGCTGCACAACGCCGCCGACTTCGAGGACATCGTTGCCGTCGACAGCGGCGCGCCCATCCCCGGTTCGGCCAGCGCGGCGGAGTCGTTGACCACGGTCGGCCTCTACCTGCAGGACGAGATCCTGATCGGCGACGCGATGACCGTGATTCCCGCCGTGCGCTACGACCACAACAGTGAGTTCGATGGTTTCGTCTCGCCACGGCTCGCCGCTAGCTGGCGCGCGCGCGCGGACCTGAG
>JBEPXK010000785.1:0-398 GCA_041641915.1 Planctomycetota bacterium | reverse complement strand
CCCCACCGTGAGCGAACTCTACAAACCCGCGTGGAGTCAGACCGCCAGCGTCAAACTGCGGCCCAACCCCGACCTCGATCCCGAGACCATCTGGGCCTATGACCTGGGCGCCGAGTACCGACCGAACGACACGCTGCGGTTCGGCCTCGACCTCTTCCACAACGATATGGATGACCTCATCGCCACCCGCGTCGATGAGACGGTGCTGACCAACGCCGGGCCGGTGCTCATCAACAATTACCGCAATATCGACGCAGCCCGGTCGACCGGCGCGACGCTCTCGGCGACCTGGGCGCCATCGCGCGACCTCACTTTGCGCGCCAATTATACCATCCAGGACACCGAGGACGAAAGCACCGGCGCAGAGCTCGAGCACCTGCCGCAACACAAGGCCGCGG
>JBEPXK010000784.1:0-2005 GCA_041641915.1 Planctomycetota bacterium | reverse complement strand
GCCAGGTGCGCCAGCACCCGGTCCAGCTCGCCCGCCAGGCCCCGCAGCTTCCCGGCCACGAAATCGATATCTTCGCGGTCGTTGATCTGCTCGGACAAAGTCGTCCAGGTGTAGTGGCCGGTCGACAGCGGCGTCACCCCGGGCGGCGTATCCACGTCCGCGATCTCCACCAACAGCGCCTGGCCGCCGCCGATCACATCGAAGGCATCTGTCTCGGGGGTGCCGCTGTACCAGCAGCGGTCGCCGATCTGCTTCTGGCCGTGCCAGTCCCCCAGCGCCAGGTAGGCGAGACCGGCCCGCGCCGGGCGGTCGGGCGCGATGTAGTTCATGACATCGCTGCCTTCCGAGCCGAAGCCGGTCACGGTGCCGTGGGCGACACCGATGCGGATGGCACCGGCCGGAAGGTCCACCTCGTCCATCCACGCGGTCGGGTCCTCGAGCGTCCGGCGGTGATACAGCGGCGCCGGCAGCAGCACCGCGGTGTCGGGTTCCAGGGTGGCGGGCTCCGGCGTGACATAGATATGTACGTTGTCCGGCACGCCCTTGCCGAGCAGCTGATCCCACAGCCCGTTGGGGCGGTGGGGGTCGTGGTTGCCCGGCAGCAGGTGCCAGTGGACCCCGGGGAAATTGCGCATCCGTTCCAGTGGCTGGTTCAGCGAGCGGGGCGACAGGGCCTCCATGTCGTAGACGTCGCCCGCCACCAGCACGTGCCGGGCGCCGTGCTCAACAGCCAGCTCCCCGAGCCGCGCGACCGCCCGCAGGCGCGCCTCCTGGAGCAGCCCCATGGTGGCGTTGTCGACAAACCGGAAAACCTTCCCGATCTGCCAGTCCGACGTGTGAATCAGCTTGATGCCCATCGTTCGCTTCCCATGACCGACGGGGATTGTAACCGCTATGGAAAACGTGATCCTGGTCGTGGAACGTAGGTCGGGCGCGAGCCCGACCTACATTAGCGCAGCGCTGTCCACCGCCGGGTGACGGCGCGGCAGAAGACTTTAGAGGCTTCGCCGTGCTCGGCGAACTGGGTGGGCAGCCAGGCGCGGCAGCCCGGCGCCTGTTCCTCCAGCTCGGGGGAGAGATCGATCCAGCTCCGGACCATGGCTTCCGTTACTTCGAAATGGAACTGGGTGGCGTAGACGTTCCGGCCGATACGGAAAGCCTGGTTCCGGTAGCGCTCGCCGGTGGCGAGCAGCTCGGCGCCCGGCGGCAGCGCATAGTGGTCCGTATGCCACTGGAACAGCGGCAAGGGCCCGTCCAAGTCGCGGAACACGGGATCGTCCGCGGCGGCGGGAGTCGGGGAAATGGTGTGAAACCCGAGCTCGAGCTCGCCGCCGATCTGAAGCTCCGCGCCGAACGCGCGCGCGACCAGCTGCGACCCCAGGCAGACACCGAGCACCGGCTTGCCGGCTTCCGCGAACTCCCGGATCAGGCCCGTCAGCGCGGGAAAATACGGGCGCGCCTCGTCGTCCAGGGCCGTCATCGACCCGCCCAACACGATGATGCCGTCGTAATCCCGATGGCCGCGCGGCAGCACGTCGCCGCGGCTGCCCCACATGGTCCGGATTCCGACCCCGAGGTCACCGAGCGTCTCGCCCACCACGCCAACGGAAGCCTGGTCATGTTGCTCGACAACCAGCACCTGCATGCGCTGCTCGCTCATCGCTACCCGTGACCCTCAGCGTCGGCTGAGACATTATTCTTCATTCTTCTCGCAAACCGATCTCATCATTGGTTCTGGTCTTGAGCCCGGTTCCCGGGCAAACCTTCGTATTCACCGCGCCTGCCGGCATTCTATCAAGTGTATTATCCCACCTCACCGTACCCTCCAGCTTTGCTGAAATGAGTGACACGCCCAGTAGTTGTCGGCACCGGCGGGCTTCGAAGATTCTGTGGGGATTTCCCCTGGTCTATCTCGGTTGGGCCTATGCGTTCTGGAGCCCCATATTCGGATCCGGGGAGTCGGTCTGGTCCTTCCCCAATGTCGTTTTCTTTCTCGTGGGCGGTG
>JBEPXK010000783.1:0-2010 GCA_041641915.1 Planctomycetota bacterium | reverse complement strand
CTGGCGTTTCCGCCAGGCCTTCGGCCCATTTTCGGCGGAAAACAGGGCTCTGTCGGCCGATGGGGGCCGGCCCGGCCCCCATGACCCCCTCGGCGGCGCGCTGACGCGCGCAAGGCTGGGTTCGGCTTGGTAGCACTCTCCAGGAGCTCTGAGGGTCCCATGGGGGGCGATGTGTGGCAGCTGTATGGCTGGGATCGGTCGTGGGGGCATTGCCACCTGCTCGCGGGGTGCGGACCAGGCGACAGGGGGTGTGTGGCGGCTTGGCTGCGTTGAGCGGTACGACGCTGGCGCCTGCGCGTGGTGCGGGACGAGCCGGCGCAAGCGAGGGTCGGTAGCTGGCTTACATGGCCCGGCGCTCGTCCTGGCAGTGAGGGCAGGTGCGCTGCGGCCAGTTGGCGAGGATCGGCGGTGGTGAAAGTGGAAGGCGGCAAACCCACGGCTATGCGGCGGCGTAGGCGTGGTAGTGAGGCATGCCCACCTCCGGTCCCGACCCGTTCACGTAGATGTACGCGGCACCAGGACAGGGGCGGAGATAGCATGCGGGAGAACGCGAGTAGATGGCCCGTGCGCGGGGAGGTGGATCATGTGGTGCAGTCATGGTGTCGCCCTCGGGAGCCGGGACCTCGTTCCTGTCGGTGAGCGGAGCCCGGCCAAGCCTGGCCGGGACAGTTTACCGATGGCGTCTGGAAGGTTCAAAGTGGGCGCAGCGCTGATGATCCTGATCGCGCTCCTCGTGGGCTGTTTCGACGGGGGCGGCGGCGGCGGTGGTGGTGACGATGATGGCAATGGCAATAACGATAACGATAACGGCGGTGAGGACCCGGTTACCAATACCGTGCCGCAGCCCGAGGAAGGCCTCGGCGCCAGCGTTCCGGAAGATGGTTCGACCACCATAACCCTGAGTGGCACCGACGCCGATGGCGATCCGCTGACCTATGCCATCGCGGCCGACCCGAGCCACGGTACGGCGAGCGTCGAGGGTGCGGTTGCGACCTACACCCCGGATGCGGACTACTACGGCTCCGACAGCTTCAATTTTGTCGTCAGCGATGGTCAGTCCACCAGTGCGAGCGCCAGCGTGGCCGTGACCATCACGCCGCGTCCCGATGCCCCGGTGGCCGACGACGATCTCGCCGCACGCGGCGACGAGGACACCGACCTCGTGCTCACGCTCTCCGGCTACGATCCGGATGGCGATGATCTCAGTTACGCACTCGCCGGAGCGCCGGCTCACGGCAGCGTGCGCCTCGATGGCGCGACCGCCAGATACTCCCCCGCATCGAATTTCTATGGCAGCGACAGCTTCAGCTTCACGGTCAGCGACGGTACGGCGACCAGCAGCCCGGCCAGCGTGAGCCTGACCGTCCAGCCGGTCAACGATCCGCCGGTGGCCAGCACCGGGCTCGCTGGCAGCGGCGATGAGGACCAGCCGATCACCGTGCCGCTCGCTGCCAGCGACATCGAGGGCGACCCGCTCCACTATACCCTAGGTACCCCGCCGGATCACGGCAGCGTGAGCATCAGCGGCAACACGGCGACCTACACTCCCGATCCAGATTGGCATGGGACCGACACTTTCACCTTCACCGCGCACGATGGCGGCGCCACGAGCGCCCCGGCCGCGGTCGCGATCAGCGTGGCGCCGGTGGGGGACCCGCCGATGGCCGCGCAGGATCTGAGCGGCTCCGGTGATGAGGACACGCTGATTACCGTCACCCTGTCCGGGAGCGACGCGGACGGCGATCCGCTGAGCTACGCGATCAGCTCTGGGCCCGAGCACGGCAGCGTGGACCTGACCGGGGCGAGCGTCACCTATACGCCCGACCAGAATTACAACGGCACGGATAGCTTTGCTTTCACAGTCAGCGACGGTAATACGACCAGCGATCCGGCGAGCGTGGCTGTGACCGTGAATCCGGTCAACGACGCGCCGGTGGCGGCGACGGGTCTCTCGGGCAGCGGCGACGAAGACGAGTCGATCACGGTCGCGCTCTCCGGCAGCGACCCGGA
>JBEPXK010000782.1:0-2015 GCA_041641915.1 Planctomycetota bacterium | reverse complement strand
CGCGGATCGCGCATGGACGCCCTCCGCCGGGCATGCTACCGATGTTCGATTCGGTGCAAATCTTCGCCTCCTCGCGGCATTGATTACGGGCCTTCCTGGTCGGTATAGTCGCGATCGGCGCACACCGCCGTTCACAGACGAGATACGCTTGGCGACAAGGACACCCATGCCCCACACGACCGACACCATGACCGCCCGCGAGCGGATGCTCGCAGCCATCCACCAACGCGAGGTCGACCGCTTCCCCGTCTGGCTGAAGATGGCCAACAACACCTGGCGGACGACCCAACCCGACGATGTGCGCGCGATGGACGACGTCGAACTCCTGACCGCCGCCGGCTGCGACCTGCTGCTGGGCAACGCGGTCTGGGCCGATCCGTCCACGCCCCACGCTACACTCCGCACGGTGGAAGACGGCAACATCACCACGCGCATCTGGCAGACGCCGGACGGCCCCCTCACCGAGACGATCGAATTCGATCCGGCCACCAGGTCGCGCCATCCGACGAAGCATCCGGTGGAGACCGTCGAGGACCTCGCGGCCGTGCGATGGCTGCTGCGCGACAGGACGTGGACCGTTCCCGCGCAGCGGGCCGCCGCGGCCCGCGACCGCCAACAGGCGTGCGAGGACCTGCACGCGCTGACGATGGCCGGCATCGGTCCCGGCCCGCTGATGAACATGGTCGAGGAACTCTGCGGTCCGGTGAACTGCATCTACCTGATGACGGATGCCCCCTCGCTCTTCGCCGAGGTCCTCGATCTGTTGCACGCCGACCGCATGGCCCAGTTACGCGCGATCCTGCCGGCGAGCAGCTGCGACACCTTCTGGCTGACCGAGAACACCTCGACCACGCTCATCAGCCCGGACATCTTCCGTGCGCACTGCATGCCGCACCTGACCGCATACGGCGATCTGGTGCTCGAACACGACCTCATCCCGGTGCACCACATGTGCGGCACCATCGACCTGCTGCTGGAGGACATCGACAGCCTCCCGGCGCTGGTCAACGAGGCCTTCACCACCGCCCCGGTCGGCGATACCTCCCTGGCCGCGGGCCGCACGCGTATGCCGTCCAAGTGCCTCATCGGCGGCACCAACGCCACGCTGTGGTTGTCCAGGCCCGAAGACATCGTCGCCGCCGTGGCCGCCGACCTGGCCGCCTGTCCGAACCGACGCGGCATCGTGCTGACCTCGGCCGGCGTGCTGCCGCCGCCGGTGAACCTGGAGAAGGCCCGCACAGTGGTCGAGCTGTTCAAGCAGCTGCCCACGGCGTAGGGAGCGCCGGTGGCCGGCCATCAGGCCGGCGCTCAGGCGACCGGTTCGATCTCGACGAACAGCAGATCGTTCTGCCGCAGGTCCAGGCGTTGCGACCAACATCCATCCGTACCGACCTCCACGCGCTGGATGGATTCAGGCGCGCCGCTGGTCAGGCGATCGAGCGCGGCGACGTCGGCGCGCGAGAGATGGTCGTTGCAGCCGAGGTCGTACCACGCGGCAAAGAGATCGTTGGCGCGGTGGCCGACACGCGTACGGCGGACGGTATAGGCGCCGGGCTGCAGGCCGGCGCAGCGCAGTTCGACCCCGTCGGTGTCGGCAGCCGGGAGGTCGCGGATGAAGAATTCCTGATCGTGGACATCCTGGTCCAGGAAGGTGTGATCGTAGATCAGCGCCTGCAGCGAACGGCCGTCGCGGCAGACCCACGAACACGCATCCGTCGTCTCCAGCTCCTCATCGCCCAAGCGGTGAAGGAAACTATGGGCAAACCAGGTCGGCTTGCGTAGCCCCTGGAAATTGCACAGGCCGAAGCCGCCATGCAGCGGGCGATAGATCGGGCCAGCCTCCTCGAAGATGTCGCTGAGCGCCCAGTAGGACATGCTCGCGGCGCGGTCGTCGATGCGGAGACGAATCATGGCCGAACTACTGATGATGACAGCTGCCTACGCCCCGTTCATCCACGCCGGTGGGCGGAACAGCGGCGGAATGAGCGTGGCTCACGCCCATCCGGACACCTTCG
>JBEPXK010000781.1:0-2015 GCA_041641915.1 Planctomycetota bacterium | reverse complement strand
TCGAACAGTTCGAAGCGATCACGTAACTTCTTTCAGAGGGGGCGCTGCCCCCCCCTGAGGGAAGCCGTCACTACTATTTTCGCCGTAAGCGACGGGGCCCGGGAAAGAGCCGAAATGCGGGCCGAGCCTGACGCTACAACCCGTGGGCTGTGGGCGCAGGCCCGCCCTGGTCGTTGCGCGGTCGCCTGATCAGCCGCCGCGGATGCGGCAGTCGATGCCGCGCGCGACCGCGGCCGCGCGCCAGGCCGCGAGCCGGGACGGATCGGGGGCTGTCAGCGCCGCGGTCCCGGGCTGGGGCGCTTCCGGCGTGCGGTAGGGTTGGAGGAACCAGCGCTCGCCGGGGCGCGGGATCGCCATCATCTCCACGAGTGTGTCGGCATCGTGCAGGGGCGTACAGAGGGTGGAACGCAGCTCGTAGGCGACTTCGCTGCCGCGCAACACCGCCAGAGACTCGCGCACCGGCCTGGCCATACCTGGTACGCCGCAAGCGCGCGGGTAGCCGCTCCACGGCGCCTTGAGGTCGAGGGCAACGTAGTCGAGCAGACCGGCAGCGAGCAGCTCATCGAGCACCGCCGGCCGGCTGCCGTTGGTGTCGAGCTTGATTTGCAGACCGAGCGAGCGCAGCCGCGCGAGCAACTGCGGCAGGCCAGCGTGCATCGTCGGCTCGCCGCCGCTGACCACCACTCCGCCCAGGCGGCTGCGCAGGGCCGCGAGCCGGACGAGCACGGCCGTGCAACCCTCGCCGCCAGGGGTGGACCACAGCTGGCGGTTGTGGCAGTAGGGGCAGGCCATGGTGCAGCCGCGGAGGAAGATCATCGCCGCCACCACGCCGGGGAAGTCGCTCAAGGTGGTGGCGAGGAAGCCGCCGACCGGGCAGGCGGACGCCGCGGGCAGCGGCCCGTCCGCGGCGCCCGTCAGGCTCGCCGCCGGGGGGCCGGCACCGCTCTCAGCTCCACCGGGGGCCGCCACGCCGCGCGCTCAGACCAGGCTGAAGGTGTGGCGACGGTCGAACTCGCTGCGCTTGCCTTCGTTCCACTGCGCCACCGGCCGCAGGTAGCCGACCACCCGCGAGTAGACCTCGCTCTGCGCACCACAGTCGGGGCAGTGGTGGTGGCGACCGGAGCGGTAGCCGTGGACCGGGCAGATCGAGAAGGTCGGCGACAGGCTGACGTAGGGCATCTTGTAGGTGGTGCAGACCGTCTTGATGAAGGCAGCGACTGCGTCCGGGTCGGCGTTGGCCTCGCCAAGGAAGACGTGGACCACCGTGCCGCCGGTGTAGCTGCACTGGAAGGCGTCCTGGTTGTCGAGCAGGTCGAAGATCTCGTGGCCGTGATCGGCCGGCAGCATCGAGCTGTTCGAGTAGAACGGCTTGCCGTCGCAGGTATCGGCGTCGCCGTTGGCGAACAGGATCCCCGGGCAGTGCTCGAGGTCGCGGCGCGCGAGACGATAGCTCGCGCCCTCGGCCGGCGTCGCCTCGAGGTTGTAGTGGTGGCCGGTCTCCTCCTGGTAGTCGCGCAGGCGATCGCGCATGAATTCCAGCACCCGCAGGCCAAAGCTACGCCCGCGCTCGTCGTCGAGGCCGACACCCATCAGATTGCGCACCGCCTCGTGCAGGCCGACCAGACCGATGGTCGAGAAGTGGTTGTGCCACCATTTGCCGTGGCGCTGCTTCATGTGACGCAGGTAGAAGGCGCTGTAGGGGTAGAGCTTGTTGTCGGTCAGGCGCTCGAGGATCTTGCGCTTGATCTCCAGCGAGGCCTTGGCCTGGTCCATCACCGTCGCCAACCGCTCGAGGAATTCCGCCTCGCTGGCGCTGCGATGACCCAAACGCGGCATGTTGATCGTCACCACCCCGATCGAGCCGGTGAGCGGGTTGGCGCCGAACAGGCCGCCACCGCGCCGGTCGAGCTCGCGGGTGTCGAGCCGCAGCCGGCAGCACATCGAGCGCGCGTCCTCCGGCGCGATGTCGCTACCGACGAAATTGGCGAAATACGGAATGCCGTAACGCGCAGTGG
>JBEPXK010000780.1:0-2018 GCA_041641915.1 Planctomycetota bacterium | reverse complement strand
CCTGGCGGCGGGCTTCTGGTGGGTGGACGCGCCCGCCGCGGTGTTCGCCTCGCGGTTGGGAAGTGGTGGTGGGGTGGGCCTCATCGGCGTGTAAGATCAGGTCGTGGATGGCAATGGACATGGTATGGAGCTTTCGTCTTCTCCCGAACGTCGGTTGAGTGCCGTCGAGAGTCTGCTGTTGCGCCACGCCGAACGCATCAAGCTTTTCCTCCATGCGTTGGCACGCGATCGCGACCTTGCCGAGGACCTGTTCCAGGAGGTGTTCATCACCGCGGTGCACAAGGCGGATGATTTCCAGGAGGGGACCGATTTTCTCGCCTGGGTGCGGGCCATCGCGCGCAACAAGGTGCTCGACGCCCTGCGCGCCCGGCGTCGGCGCAGCAGGCGGCACATCCTGCTGCAGCCACAGACCATCGAGTTGCTCGCTGCGGAGGCGCCGGTGATCGACGCGGACTGGGATCACCACCGTTTCGCCTTGCGCGCATGCCTTGAAGAGATGCCGGCACGCCTGCGTGAACTGCTGCGCATGCGCTATGCCGACGAGATGCGGCCGGCGGCGATTGCACGGATACGGCAGGTGAGCGCCAACGTTATCAGCGTTTCCCTGCATCGCGCACGCGTTGCGCTGCGTAGCTGTATCCAGCGGCGGATGGTGCGCGAGGGGGG
Source organism: Planctomycetota bacterium (assembly GCA_041641915.1). Classification (GTDB taxonomy): domain Bacteria; phylum Planctomycetota; class UBA11346; order UBA11346; family UBA11346; genus SLQH01. Next base: position 1,352 of record JBEPXK010000780.1, on the reverse strand, counting down.
GGCATGAGCGCCCAGCAGATGAAACGGCTACTCGATGCCCTGCTCGATGGCGAGCTGGACGAGGCGGACCTGCCGCGACTCGAAGCGGCCCTGCAACGTGACGCCGGCTTGCGCCGTCGCTTCTGGCAGGAGAGCCGTCTGCGTCAGGAGCTGGCCGGCGAACTCGCCGAGCGGGTCTCGCGCCGACCGTGGCGTCGGCCGGCGTTGCTGGTCGCCGCGGCGGTGTTGCTATTGGGGGGCGGGGTATGGCTGGCGATGCGCCAATCCGGCGCAGACGGGGCGCAGAGCATTGGCACCGTGCTGGCCTGTCCGGATGGCAGCAGGTTGCGACTCGAACCGGGCGGCAGTCTCCAACGCCAGGATGCCGATGACGGCCTGGTCTACCAGCTCGAGCACGGCACCGTGCATGCAGACGTTGTCGCGCGCCGCGATCGCGGGCCGTTCGTGATCGTCGGGCAGCACCTGCGCGCCGAGGTCTTGGGCACGCGATTCACCCTGCAGACCGACGCGGACGCGACCGCGCTACGTGTCCACGAAGGGGTGGTGCGGTGGCATCAGCGCGACGTCAATCAGACCGGTCTGGTGCGTGCCGGTCAGGAACACCTGGTGTATTCCGCGGCGGCGACGGCTTCGCTGCAGGAGCTGGCCGGAGGCATGGGTGATATCGCACCCGGCGACTGGCAGCCGCTCGATCTCGATGCGCCCGAGGCATGGCAGTGGGTCGAGCCACGGTTGGGTCACGCCCAGGAGCTGCTCGTGGCTTTCGAGCGCCCGCGGCCGGCGGCATGCATGGCGATCGCTTTCGCGCAGGCCTCGACCCAGGCACGGCGCGTATGGCTCGATGGGGCGGCCACGGTCTGTGCGCTGCCTGCGGGCGATCCGATCGATGCCGCGGCGTGGCGGGAGGCGGCCATGGCCACCCTGGCCCCCGATGCCGACGGCGAATCCCTGACCGTGGTGTTGATCGCCTATCGCCATCTGGGCAAGCGCTATGCGCGGAACTGGTTCGAGGTGCAGATCGCTGCGCCTGGCTCGCAGGTGCAGTGCTTCCTGGCTCTCGGAGCCGTCGGGCGTTGGCCGTCGGGCGTGCGGGTCGCCGGGCCGCGCCGCGCGGGCCTGTTGCCGGCTGCGGCGGCCTGGCGGCCGTTGCCGACCGAGTGAGCCCAGACCGCCTCGTGCTGAGCTAGTGCCTCGATTGCTTGTGACAGCGACAAAAACAACGTTTTGAAAGCGGCGCTGTCACAAGCCGTCGAGGCCCAGGGGGTTCGGGGGACGAAGTCCCCTGATGGAAGAGCAGAAAGGTGGGCCGGAGCCCTATGCTCAACCCTTGGGTTGTGGGCGGAGGCCCACCT
>JBEPXK010000779.1:0-2021 GCA_041641915.1 Planctomycetota bacterium | reverse complement strand
AGCTGCGAGTGGTAGCAGAAGGTGGGGATGTCGATCCCGGCCGTACGGCAGAGTTCGAGCACGTTGCGTTCGTTGGCGATCGCGACCGGGCGGCCGTCGATGATCGCGGTGGGGGTCTCGGGCATGACGGTTCTCCTCCGGTCGGCTCAGCCGACGCCGACGATGGCGTCGAAGCGGCACTTCGCGGCGCAGGCGCCGCAGCGCAGGCAGGCGGCGGGGTCGAGGGTGTGGACCTGTTTCGCCGCGCCGGTGATCGCGTCGACCGGGCAGGCGCGCAGGCAGGCGGTGCAACCGCGGCAGCGCTCGGCGATGATCTCGGGTTGACGCAGCGCGGCGCAGCGTCCGGCGGGGCAGCGACGTTCGTGGACGTGGGCGTCGTATTCCTCGCGGAACAGGCTCAGGGTGGAAAGCACCGGGTTGGGCGCGGTCTTGCCGAGGCCGCAGAGGGAGCCCTTGGCCACGCTGCGCGCGAGCACCGCGAGGTCGTCGAGCACCTGTGGCGTGGCTGCGCCGTCGATGATCGTATCGAGCATCGCCAGCATCTGGCGGGTGCCTTCGCGGCAGAGTACGCATTTGCCGCAGCTCTCGTGCTGGGTGAACTGCATGAAGAAGCGCGCGACCTCGACCATGCAGGTGCGGTTGTTCATCACCACCAACCCGCCGGAACCGATCATCGCGCCGATCGCGTTGAGGTGTTCATAGTCCAGCGGCAGGTCGAGGTGGTCGGCGGTCAGACAGCCGCCGGACGGGCCGCCGATCTGCACCGCCTTGAACGCGCCCTCGCGCACCTGGCCGTTGTCGTCGGTGACCCCGCCGCCGATGGCGAACACCACTTCGCGCAGGGTGGTGCCCAGCGGCACCTCGATCAGGCCGGTGTTGGCCACGTGGCCGGTGAGGGCGAAGGTCTTGGTGCCGGGCGAATCGGGCGAACCACAGGCCCGGAAGGCGGCGGCGCCGCGGGCGATGATCAGCGGGATCGTGGCCAGGGTTTCGACGTTGTTGATGATCGTCGGGCAGCCCCACAGGCCGCTGACGGCCGGGAACGGCGGCTTGGGCATCGGCATGCCGCGTCGGCCTTCGATCGAGGCGATCAGCGCGGTCTCCTCGCCGCAGACGAAGGCGCCCGCGCCCTCCATCACCTCCAGGGTGAAACCCGCGCCGCTGCCGAAGCAGTCGGCGCCGAGCAGGCCGGCGGCGGTGGCGGCGGCGACCGCGGCGCGCACCCGCGCGACCGCCAACGGGTACTCGGTGCGGACGTAGATGTAGCCCGCCTGGGCGCCGATCGCGCGCGCGGCGATGAGCATGCCCTCGATCACGCTGTGGGGATTGCCCTCCATGATCGAGCGGTCCATGAACGCGCCGGGGTCGCCCTCGTCGCCGTTGCAGATGATGTAGCGGCGCTCGGCCGCGGTCGCGGCGGCGAAGCCCCATTTGCGCCCGGTGGGAAAGCCGCCGCCGCCCCGGCCGCGCAACCCGGAGGCCTCGACCTCGGTGCGCACGGCCACCGGGCTCATCGCGCGCCAGGCGCGTTCGGCTGCGCGGTAGCCGCCGGTGCCGACGTATTCGGCCAGGTCCTCGGGGTCGAGCTCGCAGCCGGCGGCGAGGACGCTGCGCTGCTGATTGGCGTAGAAGGGGATGTCGCCGCGGCGGGCGACCGGCGTGCCGGTGGTCGGGTCGCGGTAGAGCAGGCGCTCGACCACCCCGTCGCCGATGAACGAGGTGGCGACGATCGCGTCGACGTCCTCCGGCTTCACCTTCACGTAGAGCAGGTCCTCGGGCAGAATGCTCACCAGCGGGCCGAGGGCGCAGAAGCCCTGGCAGCCGCTCTTGGAGAGGTGGACCGCGTCGGTGCCCTGGTGTTCGTGGAGATCGAGTTCGACCGCCGCGTCGATATGGTGGGCGGCGAAGGCGGCGATAAAGGCATCGCGCACCGCCGCCGCGCCGTTGGCGAGACAGCCGGTGCCGCCGCAGATGACCACCCGGCGGCTGCGGCGCCTGGCCGCGGCGCGGTGGCGCGCGGC
>JBEPXK010000778.1:0-2028 GCA_041641915.1 Planctomycetota bacterium | reverse complement strand
TCCGCGCCGTCGCCATCCGGCGGGCCGGTCGGCGGGGCTGACGGTGGCGGGCCGTCATCGTCGGCCTCGGCGCCGCCCTGCGCGTGCCCCGGGCTACGGCGCTCACGCTCGCGACCCTGGTGGCGGGCCACCGCCGCGTCGATCTGCTCGCGAGGCAGCGGCCGGTCCTCCTCGAAGGGCTGTCGGCGCAGACGGTGCGGCAGGACCAGCTCGGCCGCGTCGCGCACGTCGCCGGCGTCCACGGCGTCGTGCGCATTCCAAGCGGCGATCGCCGTCGCCGTCTTGACCATCGCGATGTCAGCGCGGTGGCCGTGAACCCCGCAGGCCAGGCCGATCTCGGCCGCGAGGCGCAGCATCGACGCCGGGCAGGCGACCGCGCTCAGGCGGCTGCGCGCGTCGGCGATGCGCTGAGCCAGCTCGCGATCGGCGGACTGCCAGGCGGCGGCGAAGGCCGCGGGATCGCGCTCGAAGGCGAGGCGGCGCTCGATCACCGCCACCCGCGCGTCGGTATCGGCGATGCCGCCGACGTCGACGCAGTGGGCAAAGCGGTCGGTAAGCTGCGGGCGCAGGTCGCCCTCCTCTGGATTCATGCTGCCGATGAGCACGAACCGCGCGGGATGGCTGTGCGAGACCCCCTCGCGCTCGATGACGTTGGTGCCCGAGGCACAGACGTCGAGCAGCACGTCGACGAGGTGGTCGTCGAGCAGGTTGACCTCGTCGACGTAGAGCACGCCCTCGTGGGCGTGGCCCAGCAGGCCCGGCTCGAAGCGGCGTTCGCCGTGCCGCAACGCGTGCTCGATATCCAGGGTGCCGACGACGCGATCCTCGGTCGCGCCGAGCGGCAGGTCGACGAAGCGCGGCGCGCGGCCGTCGGCCAGCGGCGGCAGCAGCGCCGCGAGGCTGCGCGCCGCCGTGGTCTTGCCAGTGCCCTTCTCGCCGCGGATGAGCACACCGCCGAGGGTCGGGTCGACGGCGTTGAGACACAGCGCCTGCGCGAGCCGGTCCTGGCCGACGATGGCGGCGAAGGGGAAATTACGCGAATGCGGCATGGGGATCCTTCCGGGGCACAGGCGGAGGCAGGAGCTCGCGACCACCGACGCAGCAGCGGCCGCCTTCGCAGCGCCACACGCTGCCGGCGAGGGCGTCCGCGGCGCGCTCATCATGCGTGGCGACCACCAGGCAGCCGCCGGCGGCGCGATAGGCCTGCAGGCGCGTCAGCAGTCGGGCGAGCGCATGGTCGTCCTGGCCGACGGTGGGTTCATCGAGCAGCAGCACGCGCGGCCGGCGCGCCAGGGCGGCGGCGATGGTGACGCGGCGGCGCTCGCCGAAGGACAGGGTGAGCGGGTGGCGCTCGGCGAGATGTCGCAGGCCGCAACCGGCGAGTTCCCGCGCCAGCGCACCGGCGTCGGCCGCGCCCCAACCCACCTCGTCGCGCACGCGCGCCAGACGCAGCTGGTGATCGGGATTCTGCAGCACCAGCGCCGCTTGCCGGGCCAGCCGCCACGTCGCCCCGCGCCGCACGCGCGCCCCACACAAGCGCGCGCCGCCGGCGTGCAGGCGCGTGAGCCCCAAGAGCGCGCTGAGCAAGGTGGTCTTGCCGCTGCCGTTGGCCCCGAGCAGGACCGCGCTCTGGCCGGGGCCGAGCGCGCAATCGACCCCACTGAGCACCGGCTCGCGACCGTGGCCGCAGGCCAGATCGCGACACACGATGCATTCCTCGTCGCCACGCGGCAGATCGGGATACGCATCGACGCCGCTGGCCGCAGCGCCCTGATCGTCGGCCGGCGGTGTCAGCCAGGTGGCTTCCTTCAGAGGGGGCGCTGCCCCCTCGCGCCTTCGGCGCACACCCCCCCGGCCTCGGTCGGGGTTCGCGGCCTCCGGCCGCGTTTTCTGCGGGCCTGCGGCCCATTTTCGCAGAAAACCACCCCTCGGTCGGCCGACCCGTTGACGACGATTCTTGCCGTGCGAAGGTGCTGCGCGAGCTCTGAAACCATGTGGCTGGGCCGCCGGGGCCGATCGCTCGACCCC
>JBEPXK010000777.1:0-2033 GCA_041641915.1 Planctomycetota bacterium | reverse complement strand
CCGGGCGCCGGCCGCGCCCCAATCGCTACGGTAGATCACATCATCGTGGACGGTGATCCCGCCGTAGTCGTCGTGATTGCCCGGCAGCTGGCCGACGACCTCGCCGTCGGCGGCGCGGACCACCGTGCCCGAACCGGTGATGATCACCGGTAGATGTCCGCCCGTCGGTAGGGGCAGCCGCATGGCCACCGGCGTGGTGTTCGGGCGGTAATCCCGCGCGTCGGTGCGCCAGCGTTCGCGACCGGTGGCGGCGTCGAGCCCGAGCAGGAAGACCCTGTCGTATTTCATCCACTGCGGCGCCTCCTGCTCGTGGGCCATCTGCAGCACCAGCAGGTCGTCGATCAGCAGCGGCGAGGACGCCTCGCTGCCGTTGGTCATCGGCAGGGGGGTGTGGCGCATCCAAACCCGTTGGCCGTCGAGCGTGAAGCAGGCGGTGACCCCGGTGCCGAACTTGACGTACACGTGCTCGCCGTCGCTGGTCGGCGTGGCGAAGGAGAAACCGCACCAGGGGCCGCAGCGGGTGGCCGAGTGATAGCAGATCGGCCAGTCGGTGTCGCCGCGCTGGTGCAGGAATACCACCCAGCGTTTGCGTGCCTTGCGCGTGGTGCGTTGCATCTGCCACACGCGCTGCTCCGCTGCCGCGCTGTCCACCCCCTGGGCTTCCAGCGTGGCGATCCGTTCGCCGTACCAGGCGCCGAGGGCCAGTTCCTCGGCGTGCAGCGCGGCCGCGGCGGCTTCGAGTTCGGCCGCCTCGGCCAGGGATCCGGGCGCGACCAGTTCGAGGATATTACAGTCCCGTCGCCAACGCACGGCCCCGCTGTCGCGATCGAGGCAGACGAGGGTGTGCGGCTCCTCGCAGAGGAAGATGCGCTCGCCGACGACGATCGGCGCGGCCTTGCTCCACACCAGCGGGGTGAACCAGCGCACGTTGGTGCCATCGTGGATGTTCCAGGCCGTGGGCGGCGTCGCCTGCGGATAGCGGCCGGTACCGTCGCCGCGGTAGCCGACGCTCTGCGCGGACAGGGGGGCGAGGGCGATGCAGAGCACCAGCAGACGAGTGATGGACATGGGTCTTCTACCCACTTCCGCGGTGGCCGTTGCCCCATTGCCTCAGCAACTGGCGCTTTCATCAGAGGGGGCGCTGCCCCCTCGCACGCTCACGCGCACCCCAGCTGCGCTTGCTCCTCGCTTCGCTGCGGGGCTGCGCTTGCGCTGCGTCGGCCCAGTGGCCCCACCGGGGCCACCTATCGCTGCGCGATGCCGGTTCCGCCCCCCCCACGGCCTCTGTCGGGGTTCGCGGCCTCCGGCCTCGTTTTCGCCGTCCCTCCGGGCCCGGCTTCCGCGCTATCGCTCGTCGGTTCAGGCGCCTTCGACCGCCAGCAGACGGACGTCGAACATGATCACCTGATTGGGACCGATCTTGCTGCCGGCGCCTTTGCGTCCCCAGGCGAGGTCGCTGGGGACGGTCAGTCGGGCCCGGCCGCCGACGCGCATGCCCAGCAGGCCTTCGCGAAAGCCGGGCACGCATTCGCTCAGCGCGAAGCGCTCGGGTCGGTTGTCGCGGAAGGTGTCCTGGATCACCGTCCCGTTGACCAGCCAGGCGCGCTGGTGCGTCTGCACCGTGCTGGCCTCGTGCGGCTGCGCGCCGTCACCGACGGTGATCGTTTCGACCTGGAGTCCGCTCGGAAGCACGGTGACCTCGGGGCGTGCGGCGTTGCGCGCGAGATGGTCGCTACTCGCGGCCCGGTTCTGACCGGCCGAACCACGCTTGCGCGGCGCCTGCCCCCGATTGCCCCGTCCCCGACCCATGGCCGACATGCTCGCGGCAGATGCAGACGGTCAAGCCGGCAGCGGGCGGGAGTTGCGGGTGGTGTCTGGTTTCGGAGATGGTTGCAAGGGTGGTGCTTCCATCAGCGGGGGCGCTGCCCCCTCGCGCGCTCACGCGCACCCCAGCTGCGCTTGCTCCTCGCTTCGCTGCGGGGCTGCGCTTGCGCTGCGTCGGCCCGGTGGCCCCACCGGGGCCACCTATCGCT
>JBEPXK010000776.1:0-2035 GCA_041641915.1 Planctomycetota bacterium | reverse complement strand
GGCCACCGCCCGGTCAACGCCAAGGATCAGGCGCGGCAGCTTGCCCGCGGCGAGTTGCCGCAGACGGCGCTCGAGACAGGCGGCATGCCAACGATGGATCAGCTCGACCGGCACCGCTGCGCCCGCGCCGGTGACGACGGCGAAATCAGGCACCACGATCTCGCCGCCGGGGACCAGCAGCGGTTCGGGCTCGCCTTCGATACGCCAATCGGGAAGCCTGGCGCTCAGGCGCTGTTCGAGCTGGCGCAGCTCTTCAGGAATATAACCGAGATAGGCGGAGCTGCCGCGCAGACCGGTGTCCGCACCGATGCGCAGGCGCGCGCGCTTGCGCTCGAGCCGCAGCGTGGCCTGGGCGCTCCAGGCCGGGGCGCAGGCGAGCGCGGGCAGGAACAACGCCAGTTGCAGACCGTAGCGCGCGGCCTGGTCGAGCACGCTGCCCGGCCCACCGATCTCCAGCCGCAGGCCCGAACGACAGCGGGTGATCTCGCACAGCAGACGATGGAAACGCAGCGCCTTGAGCAGCTGACGGCTCGCGCCGGGATCGGCCGTGGCGAGTTCGACGCTCAGGGAATCGGCGCGCAGCAGCAGCCCCTGGACCTGGGCCAGGTTGTAGCGGTCGATCAACTCCTCCGCCGACCACGCCGGCACCTGCTCCAGCAGCGCCGCACCCGGCAGGTCGGCATAGAGGCCCGTGGTCAGCCGCCGCGGGGTGATAGCCAGCGCCGCGGCCACGGCCTGGCGATGCGCACTCACCGTCTCTGGCGCCTGGACGAGCGAGGCCGCGGCCGCCTGCAGCGCCCCGCGCCGGAATGCGGCCGCATCGGCTGGATCGGCGAAGCCACAGGCATCCTGGACCAGTTTGCGCAGACCGCGGGCGACGACCAGGCTGCGCGCGCGATAGAGCACCGGCTGCGCGGTCTCATCCAGTACCGCCTGGGTCTGACCGATCTGCGCGCGATGGTGGGTGAGCAGGGCCGCGGCCAGCTCGACCACAGCGGGGGTGGCACGCAGCAACTGCGGCTCGACCTCGCCCTGACGGATACGGTAACGCAGGAGGTCTTTGGTCAGCATCGCCCTACTCGAAAGCCAGATGCGCGCGGCGGCGCTCGGAAGTGAATTCCTCGCCGGTGCGCTCGCTGATCAGTTCGTAGAGCACCGCCACCTTGCCGTCGCGCGGACGCAGGATCCGCCCCAGCCGCTGGACATGTTCGCGGGTCGACCCGGTCCCGCTGACCACGATCCCAACGCTGGCCTCGGGCACGTCGACCCCTTCGTTGAGCACGCGCGAGGTCACGAGCACCGGCAATTCGCCGCCGCGGAAGGCGGCGAGCATCCACTTGCGCTCGGCGGTGCGCGTGCGGTGAGTGAGCACCGGCAGCACCATCCAGGTGCCGATGTCGTAGGCGGTGGTGTTGTCGTCGGTGAACACGATGCAGCGCTCTCCGGCATGCGTGCGCAACAATTCCCACACCGTACGCAGCTTGGCGCGGCTCGCACGCGCGATGCGCTTCTGCTCGCGATACGCCGCGAGTACCGCCCGGCCCTCGGGATCGCGTGCCGCGGCGCGCAGGAACGATTGCCAACCGTCGGGGCGCGAGAAGTCGATGCCGCAGCGACGAACGAAATCGATGTAGACCGACCGGTGCTCGGCGTAGCGCTCGGCCTCGTCGTCGTCGAGCGCGACCTTGAGCAGCTCGGTGCGGTAGGCCGAGAGGTAGCGCCCTTCGAGATCGGGAATCGCCCGATGGTAGACCTCGGGGCCGAGCAGCTCGTCAAGCCGGCCGTGCAGGCCGTCGATGCGCTCGGGGGTGGCGGTCAGTCCGAGCCGGAACGGCGCGATCGCCTGCTCGGCCGCGCCCGCGGTGACCGGTGCGGGCAGGTGGTGGCACTCGTCGCAGATCAGCAGGCCGAAGCGGTCGCCGTGGTGGCGCATGAACAGGATCGCCGAGTCGTAGGTGGCGACGGTGATCTCGGCGAGGATCTTGTCGCCACCGCCGTAGCGACCGATCGCCACGCCGAGCCGGGCCTCGAGTTC
>JBEPXK010000775.1:0-2035 GCA_041641915.1 Planctomycetota bacterium | reverse complement strand
GGGGTGGTTTTCTGCGAAAATGGGCCGCAGGCCCGCAGAAAACGCGGCCGGAGGCCGCGAACCCCGACCGAGGCCGTGGGGGTATGCGCCGAAGGCGCGAGGGGGCAGCGCCCCCTCTGAGGGAAGCCTCTTCCCTCAGAGCTCCAGGAAAGTCCTGCCAAACCGATCCCGGCTTTGCGCGTCTCAGCGCGCCGCACCGGTCGGATCCGGGCTACCCGCCCTGCGCGCCGAACATCCCGCCGAGCAGCGACATCATATCGCCATCGCCGAGCGACTTCTGCAGCTGCTCCTCGGGGCTGGCGCCGAAGCGCTGCTTGTAGGCATCGAGCGCGTTGGTCATCGCCCCGGCGATCAGGTCCTCGAGCATGGTCGCGTCGTCTTCGACGGCCGCGGCGGCAGCCGGGGCGATGCACACCCGCTCCACGCTCAGGTCGCCCTTGAGCACCACGGTGACCGCGCCGCCGCCGGCGCTGCCTTCGATCCGTGCCTCGGCACGATCCGCCTCGGCCTGCTGCACACGATCGCGCAAGGGGCCGAGCGCCTGCATCATCTGCTGGATGTCCACGTCATTTCTCCTCGAGGGGATGGAGCGGCAGATCCGCCGAACGGATCAGCTCGAGCCGCGACCAGGGCTCACCCGGCGGCTCGGGCCAGTCGAGGATGGCCCGGCCGTCGTGCACGGCGATGCGCACACCGGACGGCTGCTCGCGATCGCCGAAAGGCCAGCGTGCCAGATCCTCCGGCTTGCGCAAACGCGGCCAGCCGTGGGCCACCGCGCGGCGGTTGAGCTGCTCCAGCCAACGCTCATAGGCGGCGTAGGCCAGACCCCGACTGCTGATCTGCCCCTCCTCGATACGATAGGGCCAACCGTAGGGGTCGCTGCGCAGCTCCACGCGGTCGTCGACCACCGCGAGCGGCTCGGGGCCGAGGTCGCGCGCCTGGACACCGTAGACCGCTCGCAGCACATCGGGGTCGAGCAGGTCCGCGAGTTCCGCCGGTGCGCGATCGTGGCGGACGCGATAGGCGTCGGCGAGCTCCTGCAGGCGCTTGACGCCATAGCTGGCGTACTGCTCGCGCAGCGTGCGCTCGGCCAGCCGTCCCTGCGGACTGGCCGGGCTGGAGACCCGCAGCACGTCCCCCCAGTAGGTCAGCTGCCCGAGACCGCCGGCGCGACGCCGGGCCATGGCCTGGATCCAGGCCTGGGCCCAGGTGCGACCCACGCTCTCATCGCCGGCATTGGTCTCGCGCTCAGCCCATTGGATCAGCACATCGAACAGGGCATCGGGATTGTCGCGTTCGAGATTGAAATCCTCGCTGAGCACCACGGTCAGATTGCGCCACAGCATCAGATCGTCCGGATGCTCGAAGACCCCGCGGCTGAGAAAACGCAGCTGGGCGTGAGCATCCATCACCACCGACCCGGTGGTCATCGCGCCGTAGTGGTAGAACGGCACGAACTCCGGATCGAGCGCGATCAGCGCATCGTAGAGCCGACGGAAGCTGCCGCGGTGCTCGGCAAGCAGATCGGTGCGTTCGTCGAGCGGGAGATCGAGGCAATAATTGAAATAGCGGTAACTGGAGATCCACCACAGCCGGGAGACGGTATTGGTGTGCCCGAAGGCGAGCAGGCGCGAGACCTGCGGGCCGGGCAGATACTCCAACCGGCGATCCTTGCTCATACCGTAATACGGTCGATCGAGCGACATTACGAAACGGAACGGCGCAAGGTTGAGCCAGTAAATCCCCCCCCCAAGCGCGACGATCAACACCGCCAGCACCACACTGCCGCGCCGGATCCTCATGGCCGGATCCGCCGAACCCAGCCACACGCGCGCACGCGCGCCGCCCGACAGAGGAGCGCTTTTCTGCGATAATGGGCCGAAGGCCCGCAGAAAACGCCAGCGTAGCTGGCGAGCGACGACAGAGGGCGAGGGGGGGAAGCGACGAAGGCGCGAGGGGGCGAAGCCCCCTCTGTAAAAGCACCACCCACGCCCACGACAACGGAACCCGCCCCCACCCGAACCCAGCCGCGCCC
>JBEPXK010000774.1:0-2039 GCA_041641915.1 Planctomycetota bacterium | reverse complement strand
GGGCACAGCCTTGGTCGCCGGGAGAAAACGCGTGCCCCAGCCGGCGGCGGGGATGATGGCCTTGGTGATGCTCATGCTGCCTCAGAGTAACGCGCTATCAGGCGACGGGCCGATCGACGATCGTCGGCCGGATGACCTCGATCCCCTGGGCGGCCATGTGGGCCTTGAGTTCACCCAGCCGTTCGTCGGTCTCGCAGACGCCGATGATCGCGCCGCCGGAGCCGGTGAACTTGGCGCTCACGCCGCATTCGCGCGCTCTGTGGACCATCGCGGCGTTGCGTTCGCTCACCTGGCACACCTCTGCGCGCAGGTCGTAGTTGCGGTCGAGCAGCGGGCCGATCTCGGTCCCGCGATCCGTGAGCAGCAACTCGCGGACCCGATCGGTCAGCCCCGCCCACTCGTTCATCGCGGCATGGACCGCAGGGTCGCCCTGGTTGTAGCGCTGACGCAGATCGCCGTGCAGGCGCTCGCTGCCTTCGGCGAGATCCGTGCGCCAGGCGATGTACAGCGGCGGCAGGGCCGCCGCCGGCAGGGTCTGGTACTGGCCGTAGCCGAGCGTGCGCAGGTGCTCTTCGGCGAAATCCATGTAGACGGGCGTCTCGTAGGCCTGGGCCACCCGGTCCTGCAGGCCGGCGGGGATGAACAGCTCCTCGACCTCCACCGCATGGATCAGATTGGCCAGCACCGGCCGCGCGATGGTCACGCCGTAGAATACCATCAGCGCCCGCATCCCGGCGGTGATGATCGCACTCGAGCCGGCGAGGCCGAGGTGCGCCGGGATGGTGCTGGCGTAGCGGATGGTGAAATTGCGCGCGTGCAGCTCGATACCGGCCTGGCGACAGTAGCGCGCGAACACCCGCACCGTCGCCTTGAGCAACCGCAAGCCGCCGTAGTAGCCGAACTGACGCACGTCCTCGACCAACTCGTGGATGCTGCCGAAATGGCGCTGGTCGCGCTCGTTGGGCAGGATCTCGACTTCCGGGGTCTCCCACAGCTCCACGTCGGCATGGAAGTCGGCGAACAGGAACGCGATCGTCTTGCCGTGATACCCGTCCGAGGGATTGCCGATCAGGGCGGCGCGGGGGTGGCTGCGTGAGCGGATGATCATCGGAGGGGTAACGGCGGGGCCGAGGGCTGGATCCGGCGGATCGCACCGGGGGGTGCAACTGAAGACCGAAGGCGACAGGCGAGGGGATCGACCGCGGCCATGGAGGGCACTGCGAACGCCGCCCAATGCGTCATGATGGACGCGTTGGGCGACACCTAAACCCTTGTGAATACTGAACTTGACTTTCCGCCGGCCTGTGCTCCGCACCCCTCGCCTGGGGCCTCGAATCCGCAGGCGACAAGTTCACATGGGCACCGGGCCCCGCAAAGGCGTCTTCGTATCGCCAGCCGGATTGACCGCAACCGAGTTTTCGACACCGCGATGACCACCTGCGTTGACTGTCGTCGCGCTGTCGGTTACCCGCACGCCTCATCCTGTGCCCTGTGATCCAGTCGCCCGCCTGCTTGCACGCCCACCGCAGCGACTAGAGTCCACGTCATGGCCGGAAGACCCCTGCACGATCTCAAGCTCAACTGTCTGCTGGTACCGGCGGTACTGATCATCCTCGCCGCCGCGGCCCTGATCTGGGTCGACTGGGGCCGCGCCCGGCAGGCTCGCACCGCCGCCAGCGAACACGCCGCGGCGATGGCCGCGCTGCAGGCGGCGAACATGAACGCGCTCCCCGAGCGCCTGGACCCCGAAGTGATCCGCCGCCACGAACCGGGCATCGCCGGCATGGCCCTGCTCGTACCGGATGACCAATCCGGCGCCAGGCAATCGCTCCGCATCGGCTCGCCCCCACCCTTCGACCCCGACGGCCCGCCGCCCGAGCTGATCAACGCCTGGACCGCACCGCGCGGCTGGATCGAGACCGACGGCCGCCTGTGCGGCGCCGCCGCGATCCGCGACGCCGACGGCGCCGCCCTGGGCCTGGTGCATCTCGCCTTCGTCGAACCGGCCCCGGCGCGCCTGGACGCGGCCGGATTGCTGC
>JBEPXK010000773.1:0-2042 GCA_041641915.1 Planctomycetota bacterium | reverse complement strand
ACCAGACCGCGCTCGAAGCGGCCGGCCGTCCAGAGGCGCACGAGCGGCGCTTGGTGGTGGCGCAGGCGTTGGTCGATGAGGCCGGGCGTCCGCAACGCAACGTTTTCGGGCGCCCGGTGGCGGCGCAGGCGCGCAGCCTGCGTTTGGAGCTCGATGGCGAGGAGATGGAGGCCACGCTCCACCTGCACCAGCACCACATCGACCTCGACATCCTGCGCAAAGCGCTGCATGCCAAACGGGTGACCTATGGCCTGGACAAGACGACCATCGCCGAGTTGATCCAGCGCCGGGGTCCGGTGAGCGGGTCGTTCGTGGTCGCGCGCGGCCTGCAACCGGTCTGGCCACGCGCGGCCGGCTTCCGCTTCGGGCTGGATGGCTGCGCGCGGATCCTCGACCGGGTCGAGGCCGGCGATCGTCTCGCCCGCTGGCAGCCGGGCGTGGCCGGACACAAGGGCTGTACCGTCACGGGTTCGGTATTGCCGGTGCCGGAGGTGCCCGAGCCGCGGCCCGATGTCCAGGCCGGCCTCGGCACCACCCTCGCGGGGACACGGCAGGACGAGTACGAGCTGCACGCCACCCGCGATGGGGTGTGTTACCAGAAGGTCGACGGCACGGTGGTGGTGGCCGAGGTGCATGAGATCCGCGGCGACCTCGGTTCGGATTCGCCGCCGGTGACGACCAACGAGGTGGTGATCGTCCACGGCGACATCGCCGATGGCAACACCGTCACCTGTACCAGCGACCTGCTCGTGCGTGGCGATGTCGGCGACGCCAATCTGACCATCGGCGGCAGCCTGATGGTCGAGGGGCGGATCCGACCCGGGCAGGCCGGAATCGCGGTGGCCGAGGCGATGACCGCGCGGTCGATCGAGCGGCGATTGGTCCAGGCGGGGTCGGTACGGGTGACCGGCGTGGTACGCGAGAGCAAGCTCACGGTGATGGAGGACCTGGAGATCGATCACGCCATCGGCGGAGTGCTCACCGCCGGCGGGTCGATCCGGCTGCGCGAGGTCGGCGACCATGTGGGCACCAAGACCAAGCTGTGGGCGGGGCGCGATGTCAACGGCGGCAACCTCGCCGGCCTGCGCCGCCTGCAGGTCTCGGGCAAGGTGCGGCAACGCCACGCCGCGCTCGAGGATCTGGGGCTGACGCGGCAGCGGCTCGACGCGGTGATCCGTTCGCTCCGGCGGCTCAAGCAGGCGGCCTACATCAATCCCGAGCAGGCGCGGTGGATCCAGGGCCAGGCGATGCACCTGAACACCAAGGCCGAGGAGCTCGAGGACCGCTGCGAGGTACTGCGCGGCGATATCGCCGGCGACCACCGCAAGCATCGCGAGGCGGTCGACGCGGCGCTCGACGAGACGGAGACCTCGAAGATCGAGGTCTCCGGCGCGACCCACCGCAACGTCGGCATGAAGTTCAGTAGTCTGACCACCCGCTATTTCCATCAGACCGGCCACCACGTGCGCGACAGCCTGCGGTCGCGTCTGTTGCGCCGCGACCGTGACGAGGACGAGCAGCCGCAAGCCTCCGGCTGAGTCCTCGCGATACGGCGATTGACTCGGGGCCAAAGGGCCGGTGGCATGCGGTGATGCAGGAATTCCTCTACCGCGTCGGACGCCTGGTCGTCGTGCTCGCGCCGGTGCTCGCGCTCCTGGCGCTCGGTTACGGCCTCGGCCGCAGCGGGGTGATCGACGCCGCCTTGCGGCGCGGGCTGGGGCGACTGGTGTTCCTGGTCCTGCTGCCGGCGCTGCTGCTGCGCAAGCTCGGCGGCGGCGACAGCGCGCTCGCCTTCGATCCGCGGCCGATGCTCGCCGGCTGGGCTCTGTTGCTGGTCGGCTTCGCCGCCCTGTATCTGGCCACCGTGCGGATGCGACCGGAGCGCCGCGGCAGCGCGGTGAGCGCCGGTCTGCGTTTCAACGGCGCCCTGGTGGGGCTGCCGGTGGTGGTGCAGCTCGGCGGATCGGATCTGTTCGCCGGTACCGCGCTCGCCGATCGGTATCTGCTGTTCATGGCCACCCAGATCCCGGTGATCCACGTGC
>JBEPXK010000772.1:0-2043 GCA_041641915.1 Planctomycetota bacterium | reverse complement strand
CTCATGGCCCGCCATCCCGTCACCTGGCACTGGGTCAAGGGCCACGCCGGAGTCCGCGGCAACGAACACGTCGACGCGCTGCTCAACGCAGCCATGGACCGCCTCGCCGGCGGCGCCGACCCGGCCGGAGAACGCAGTTTCCGCTGGGAGGGCCCACTGCCCTGATCTGCGACAGGGGCTTGCCAGCAGCGGCGTACGTGGACACTCGTCGCGGCCGGGCCCACACGCCCGACTGACGACATTCCACGATCCCAAGGAACGCTCATATGCCCCCCCCGCCTGCTTCCATCGTGCAACGACGCCCAGGGCTATGCCTGCTGCTCGCGATCCTGACGCTGCTCGCCGGGGCCTGTGGCGCCGAACAGGACCAGGCCGCGCCGGCGGCCGGTTTCGCCGCGCCGACGCTCGGCCCGGACGACGTGATCGAACAAGAGCAGTGGCTCGTCGGCACGCTCGACGGCGAACCGATGGCCAACACCCACATCGTGGTCATCGGCCATCCCGATGGGTCGCGCACCGCGCAGAGCGACATGCGCATGGTGATCAATCGGATCATGATGGGCCAACGCGTCGCGCTGCGGATGAGCGAGACCTCCCGGATCGAGGAATCGCCCGAGGGGCGCATCGTCGCCTTCCGTTTCACCAATGGCCAGCCCGGCAGCCAGACCGCGGCCATCGGCCGCGTGGAGCCGGACCGGGTGGTGGGCACCATCCATCGCAACGGCCAGCCGCATCCGGTCGAGCTCGAACTGCCACCAGAGGTCGAACTGCTCAGCCAGGAAGCCATGCAGCGACGCCTGGAAGCGATGGCGCCCGACCAGGACCAGGAGGAGGTGTTCCACAACCTGGTCCTGGTCCAGAGCACATTGCGCATCATCACCACCCGGATCACCTGCACCGGCGTCGAGGACGAGCTGCGCCACTTCCGCATGCGCATGGACCAGATGCCCGGGGCGACGATCGACTTCACCATCGATGGCGAGGCGGCGATCCGGCACATGCGCATGGCCATGGGCGGGCTGACCATCGAGTTCACCCCCGCCGCCGGCCCGGCCCGCCTGGGCGAAGCCGAGCTCGCCGCCGTCGGCCAGATCGAAACTGCCGGTCCGCCGCCGCGCGCGGCGATGGTCAATCGCTACCGCCTGCCGGCCGTGGCGCTCGAAGCCCTGCCCGAGGGCCCGTTCCAGCAACGCGCGGGCGATCTGCTGGTCGTGCGCAGCCGCGCCGCGGGCCACGCCCCGGCCGACCGCGCCGCGCTGCTCGCCGCCGAGCCCCATCTCGAGACCGGCCACCCCGACCTGCGTGCCTGGGTCGACCAACTGCTCGCCGACGCCCCGGTCGGGATCCCCGAACGCGCCGAGATCCTCCGCGTGGCCGTACGCTCGCGGCTGACCGGCGACCTGAGCAAGGGCGACCTGACCGCCGCCGAAGCCTTCGCCGCCGGCCGCGGCGATTGCACCGAACACGCCAATCTGCTGGTCGCCGCGCTGCGCATCGCCGGAATCCCGGCCCGGGTCGAGGTCGGCTTCGTCTACGCCGCCGCCCTCGGCGGCTGGGGTGGCCACGCCTGGGTCAGCGCCTGGAACGACACCACCGAGAGCTGGATCCACCTCGATGCCGCCTACCCCAACGTGACCCGCAGCTGCTACATCCGCACCGGTTCGGTCGGCGGCGACGGCAACGGCTCCACCACCGGCGGCTCACTGGACAACGGCATCTCGCTGCTGATGGGCCGCACGATCGAGGTGGTGCCGGAAGCGGACTAGAACCACAGAGCGAAGACCTCCGGCCGATACGCAACCGCCACGCCCACAGCGGAGGCAGACACGCGGCGACCACACGCGAACGCAGAAGCACTATCGATCGCGCGTACAAGCCCGCATCCGAGCTCGCCATCGCCATCGCTTTCGCACCCGATCCCGCTGCTCGCGTTACCCACACGAAACGGCGAGGAGCCTGCGAGGCTCCTCGTCATTCCATGTGGGTCATGTCAGCGCCGCCATGAGGCCCTCCGTGTGGGGTCGGGGCCCGCAGGGGTGCACC
>JBEPXK010000771.1:0-2044 GCA_041641915.1 Planctomycetota bacterium | reverse complement strand
GCGAGCACCTCGTACCAACGCCCGCCCTGCTCGACCAGATCCTCGCCCAGGATGCGCCAGCCCTGGGCTGCGAGCGCCGCGCGCAGGCGGCCTTTCCGGGTGCTCGGACACAGCACCAGTCGGCGGCAGCGCCGCGCCCGTTCCCGATCGCGCTCGAGGATCGAGAGGATCCGCTCCTCGCCCAGGCCGGCGAGCACCGCCTGGGACCCGCCGAGCCAGCCCCCCTGCGCGTCGCGGAAACCGTCGCCGGCCACGCCCGCGAGGCCGCGGCGCCGCAGCGCGGTGACCAGATGCGGCCTGACCTCGACGCCCACCGCCGAGCGACCAAGCGCGTGCAGGGCACAGACCAGCTCGCCGTGGTCGCAGCCGATATCGAGCACCGTGCCGGGGCCGTCATCGAGCAGGGCGTGCACCGCGGCCAGCCGCGGGCCGAGCCGCGCCGCCTCAGCCCCGGGCGCCGGGAGCATCGCCGAGGTACTCGCGCAGGATCCGCCAACGGTAGGGCTGGAGCGTGAATGAGTTGGTCACCGCCGCGCCGGTGAGCAGATCGGCCAGCACCCGCCGTACGTGGACCACCGCCGGGCCCGAACCGTGGTTGATCACGCAGTGGAGGTTGTAGTCCTCGCAGCTGCGCGTGAGCACCTCGGCCGCCGGTTCGTGGGTCACCACCGCCAGGTCAGGCGCGACGAGGCCCTGCTCCTCCCACAGCCATTGCAGCACCGCCGGGGCCAGGGCCACGCCACAGTGGAACACCCGCCCCCGACCATGCTGGCGCACGGTCACCGCCGGCTTGCCGGCCAGCCAGTCGGTCAGGTAGGTCGCGACCACCTCGGCGTCGGCTTCCGGATCCGGCTCGATCACCTCGGCATAGCGCATCGCCGCCATCCGCTGACCACAGACCACACCGTGGATCACCGCCGGCTCGCGCAGGGTGGTGCTTTCCGGATTACGGGTACCGGTCACGGCGCCGAGCGGACCGGGCGGCGGCTGGCGCCGCGGACCGTGGAGGCTGGCGTCGCGATGCCCCGCGAGCGGACCGACCACCAGCTCGCCGCCGGCGGCGACCCAGCGGTCGAGCATGAAAGCCTGATCCTCGTCGACCCCCACCGCGTGCGGCAACAGAGCCACGCTGTAGGGGCCGCCGGGCTCGAGATCCTCGATGCGGATCTGATCCTCGTTGAGGTTGAGCGAACGCAGCGCTTCGCGGCCGATCTCGGGGTCGCCGATGGTCTCGGCGATCCAGGGCTCGACCCGGTGCGCCTGGTCCTGGACGAAGGACAGCAGCCGGGCCACGCTGACCAGGGCCCGGGTACGGGCGATGACTTCGACATGGGGCTTGAGCGCGCTGATCAGCTCCAGGGCCTCAGCGTAGTGGCGACCCGGTTCGCCCCAGTGCGGCAGCAGCCCGCCCCAATTGGTTTCCTGCGCCGCGGGGAAGGTCCGCCAACGGAACCAGCAGATCAGATCCGCGCCGTGCCCGATGCTCTGCACCGCCGCGGCTCCGAGGGTTCCCGGCGGGGAGGCTGGCAGACGGTAGGAGGTCTGCCCGACCTGGCTCGCCTGCTGCTCGACCACCCACAACCGCTTGGCGTGGCCGCGGAAGCGGCCGAAGTCCAGCCCCATGCAGCCGACCCGGGCCGGATCCAGGGCGAAAGCGGGGTAATGATCATGCCCGTAGATGTCGAGGCCGGCGAGCAGGGCGGCGCGATCGACCGGGTCGAACGGGCAGTTGTGCAGCACCGGCGTTCCGGGCGCGGCGTGCTTGATGATCGCGGCCTGCTCGCGCAGGAAACCGATCGCCAGATCGGAGAGGAAACAGCGGTAGTCGGCGAGCTGGTGATGGTTGTGATGGGCCGGTGTCGGTCCCGGCAGGTCGGCCTGAGCGAAATCGCTGAGCTGGTTCGACCAGAAGCGCAGGCCCCAGGCCGCGTTGAGCTCGCCGATCTCACCGTAGGTCTGCCGCAGCCAGTCCTGGAAGCGCCGGCGCGGCCGCTCGCCCCACAGACTGTCCATGTGGCACCACATCTCGTTGTCGAGCTGCCAG
>JBEPXK010000770.1:0-2049 GCA_041641915.1 Planctomycetota bacterium | reverse complement strand
CTCGACCCGCGCATCGGTAGCGATTTCCCCATGCCGGACTACGCCACCGACGGCGCCGCCGGCGTGGACCTTCGCGCGTGCCTGGACGACTCGCTGCGGGTGGATCCGGGCCAGACTCATCTCGTTCCCTCGGGCATCGCGGTGCACATGGCGGATCCCGAGCTGGCAGCGGTCGTCCTGCCGCGGTCCGGGCTGGGCCACAAGAAGGGGATCGTGCTCGGCAACCTGGTCGGGCTGATCGACTCCGATTACCAGGGCCAGATCATGATATCGGTATGGAACCGCGGCAACGAGGCGGTCACCATCGAGCCCGGAGAACGGGTCGCCCAGATGGTGTTCGTTCCCGTCAAGCGGGTGCAGTTCGACGTCGTCGAGGACTTCCAGGCCAGCGAGCGCGGCGCCGGCGGCTTCGGGCACACCGGCACGAGCTAGCGGGCTAGGACACTAGCCGCCGGGCCCGGCACCACCCCACAGCGCCAGGTCCGGCCACCACAGGATCAGCCCGACCCCCAACAGGATGGTCAGCCCGAACACCACGGCGACGCTCTTGAACACTTCCCGGGTCCCGAACGCGGCGGTGATCGCGCCCTTGAACAGAAGATTGGCGAGCGACGCCACCACCACCACCCGCCAGGCATCCGAGGCGTCCATCCGGCCGGACTGATACAGGTCCGCGACCGACAGGGTCATGGCGTCGACATCGGTCAGCCCCGAGACCAGCGCCACTACGTAGACGGCCTCGAGCCCGAACTGGGACTTGACCGCCGCCACCGCCAGTATCACCACCGCGAACAGCAGGCCGAACGACAGCGCCGTTTTGACCTCCGCCGGGTTGCGGTGCGCCACCTCCGCGGCGCCGCCGGTCGTATCCCGGCGCATGAGGGACAAGGTGCACGCGGTCATGAACACCCCCAGAATCAGGAACGGGGGTATGGCGTGCGCAAGCAGGTCGGGGCCGATGACGCCGATCTCGATCAGGATGCGAACGTTCACCACCGCCGAGGCCACGACGATCACCACCGCAAGCGTCTCGGGCGGGACCTGAATCCTCTTGCTCTGCCTGGCGTGGCTCACGGTGGTGGCCGTGCTGGAGATCATGCCCCCGAGCACGCCGCCGACCAGGGCGCCCTTGTGCGCCGTCATTGCCCGGTGGATCACGTAGGACACCAGGTTCATGCCGACGATCAGCGTCACCATCAGCCAGATCCGGAACGGATTGAGCACATCGTAGGGGCCGTAGGCCTGGTTCGGCAGGATCGGCAGCAGCACCAGGGCGATCAACACGAACTGGATGATCGCCCGGAACTCGTCATCGCCGATCCGCTGGGTGAAGGCATGCAGCGGATCCTTCCAGTGCAGGAGCGCCGCCGTCGCGCCGGTGACGACGATCGCCACCTCCGTATGCCCGTCCACCAGAATCGCTCCCACCAGGAACATGATCAGCGCCGCCACCTCGGTGGTGACGCCGTGCTCCCGGTCCTCCGTGTTGCGCCGCGTGAGCCAGTTGCCCAGCCACAATATAGCGGCGACCGCCACCAGCCCCGCCGCCATGAGCCACTGGCCGTGCTGCGAGGCCACGAACGCGCACAGGGCGCCGAACACCGTGATGAGCGTGAAGGTGCGTATCCCCGCCGGGCGCTCGCTGCGCCACTCGCGCTGCAGCCCCACCAGCAGGCCCAGCCCGACGGCTATCACCAGGTCTTGCAGGAGTCCAAAGTCCATGTGCACCAATACTACAGGCCGTGCACGCCGAAACCTATCACCCGGTGGGCCGTCCGCGCGCCTTGTGTAGCGACCCCCGTAGCAGTACCTTTGGTGGTGCCCATTCAATACACGTCGACCGACGATGAGCATCAAGCACGGCTTCACCGGCGCGGTGGGCGAGACGCCGCTCATCCGCCTGAACCGCGCCTCCGAGGAGACCGGGTGCGAGATCCTCGGCAAGGCCGAGTTCATGAACCCGGGCGGCTCGGTCAAGGACCGCGCCGCTTTCTTCATCATCAAGGATGCCGAGGAGCGCGGCGAGCTGCGACCCGGCGGTACGGTCGT
>JBEPXK010000769.1:0-2057 GCA_041641915.1 Planctomycetota bacterium | reverse complement strand
GCTACGCCGAGCTGCTGGCGCGGGATCTGACCGAGCCGCGCCAGCGTGCCAGGCTCGATGCGATCGCCACGGCGACGCGGCGTTCGGCCGATCTCACGAGCAAGTTGCTGGCCTTCTCGCGCCGGGCACGACGCAGCACCGCGGTCGTGGACCTGCACGCCATCGTCGGCGAGGCGCTCGCGCTGGTCGAACGCAGCATCGATCGGCGCATCGTCATCCAGACCGCGCTCGATGCCGAACCGGCGACGACCCTCGGCGATGCCGCGCAGCTGGATAGTGCCGTGCTCAACCTCTGCCTCAACGCCCGCGATGCGATGCCCGCCGGTGGCACCCTGCGGATCGCCACGACGATCGTCGCGCCGGATGCCGAGCGGTGCCGGGTCCTCGGTCTGCCCGAGACGGGCGGCGCCTATGTCGCGCTGAGCGTGAGCGATACCGGTTGCGGCATGGCGCCCACGGTGCGCAAGCACATCTTCGAGCCATTCTTCACCACCAAGGAGGTCGGCAAGGGCACGGGCATGGGCCTGGCCGCCGTGTTCGGCACGGTGCAGCAGCACGGCGGTGCGATCGCGGTGGATTCCACCGAAGGCGTCGGCTCGTGCTTCAGCCTCTACCTGCCCAGTTGCCACGCCTGCGTGCTCCCGGCCGAGGAGGCCGTGGTCGCCGCCGATGCGCTCACGGGGCTGCGCATCCTCGTCGCCGAGGACGAGTCAGCCCTGCGCGAACTGAGTCGTTCGGTGCTCTGCAGTGCCGGTGCCGCGGTCCACCTGGCCGCCGACGGCGAGCAGGCGGTGGCCTGTTACGCCGAACATGCGGACGCCATCGACGTCGTCGTTCTGGACATGGTCATGCCGCGGATGGACGGCGCGGCGGCCCTGCGCGCGATCCGGGCGCAGGATCCCGATGCCGCGATCGTCTTGGTTTCTGGCTACAGCGCCGAGAACACGATCGAGGATCTGGCGACCACCGGCATCCGATTCCTGCAGAAGCCCTACACGGTGGCGGATCTCGTCGCCGCCATCGCCGCCGCGCACGGGGCCGGGTCCCGCAGCGACAGCCGGGGGTGATCGGAGCGGGCGGCCCCAACGGCCAGGATTGTGGGGGGGCTTGAGCGGCGTTGCCGCAGGTGTCTGTCAGCTGCTTGCAGGTACAGTTCACGGGGGTATGATTGTCACAACCCTGCCTCGTATGCGAGCGGTCAACCAATTACAATTCAGGAGACACGACCATGCGCTAGATCCTTGTTCCCCTTCTTCTCGGTTTCTGCGCTGTTGCCCTTTATGGCGAGGCGGTGCCGGAGGTGACTGCGGTCACCTTGGATGCTCCGATGGCTGCCGGGGCCACCGCTGCAGAGAACTTCATGGGCGTCGTTTTGCCACAGGACGTATCTACTGATAGTGAGCTGTGGATCATGCCGGGAGCCAGCACTAGCGATGGGACAACCTTCCAACAGAGCCCTTTCGATCACGGACCGGCCCCGATGATCGGCCTCGCGAGTCATTGGTACGGTTCCGTGCTGTGCAATATAACGCAGCAGGAGCTCGGTACCGATCCCGACGGGTTTCTTAGGAGTAACATGCCATCCAATACCAATACCGATCTTTTCGGCGGACCTCAGGGCCCGGTCAACAAGACCGCTCTGAGCATGGATCGGGCGGATATTCCGGTTGGCACCAAGGTGGCCATGACCATCGATCTTAACGGGCTGGTGCCGCAGGCGGTGCTGGTCATGGGGGGCGAGCCCTTGGCGGCGGTGACCTACGACAGTGACGCCAATGGTGGCGACGGGCAGCTGGTGGTCGAGGGGTGTACCTGTGACACCACCACGGCCGCTGATGAGGCCTTGGATTCCGTGTTCGGGCTGATCGTCATCACCGATCCGGGTATGGCAGTGGGCGAAATGCCGCTGCGGCTGGTCGCGCAGACCACAGCCTGGGCGGGCGACTTCTTCCCGCTCTATCCGGGTGAGGTGGCCCATTCCGACAACGTCGACACGGTTGGGACCGGCAGCGTGGGGGCATTCACCGCCCGCTGCGGATCCAGCTTCTACGGACCGA
>JBEPXK010000768.1:0-2059 GCA_041641915.1 Planctomycetota bacterium | reverse complement strand
CGCGGGCCTGGGCGAACGCCCGCGCCTTCGGCCCCGGCAGCGCCAGATCGGCGAGGGTCAGCCGGGCCGTGCTCGCCGGATCCGTCGGGTCGAGCGGCCGGATCTCCAGCCAGCCGCTGGCCGTGGCCGCGGCGATACCCCGCTCGTTCAGGGTGAGGTCGCGTTGCAGTGCGCTGGCGTCGCGGCGTTCGAGCAACCGGGCGATGGCGTCGGCCACCGCCGGTTCGCAGGCGAGCAGCGCACGGGTCGCAGCGCGTTCATCGGCGTCGAACAGCGCGACGCGCGCGCGCGCGGCGGCGGCCTCGGCGCAGCGTAGAGTAGCCAGCAGCTGGCGCCCGTAGGCGCGCACGGCGTCCTCGTCCATGGACTGCACGCTAAGCGGTTGCGGGGTACGCGCAGCCGACATCGACCGCCCGCTCGGCGCGGTGTCGATCCCTTCGGCGGATGCGCGCATCTCCAGGAGCAGGCATAGGGACCCGAGAGCATGATTTGTTCTTAGCCGGCGCGCACAGCGGCGTATAGTGATCGGCGTCGGTGACGGGGGAGCGGCGATGATCGGCCACGACCAGCTTCGCGATTACTCGCTGTTCGGCGGCCTGGCTCCCGAGGAGCTGGACTTCGTCGAAGGGTTGATGCAGCGCGAGCACTACCCGCCTGCCTACGACATCGTTCGCGAGGGCGAGGCGGGCCATCGGATCTACTTCCTGCTCGACGGTTCGGCCGCGGTGCTGGTCCGCCGCACCGCTCCTGACGGCGAACTCGAACCGGTGGCCACGCTCCAGGCCGGTCAGACCTTCGGCGAGATGGAGATCCTCGATACCCAGCCGCGTACCGCGTCGGTGCGCAGTCTGAGCGAGGTCACCTGCCTGACCCTGAGCAGTCGCGATCTCTACGTCATCAAGCACTGGCGGCTGGAGACCTTCACCATCATCATCATGAACCTCGCCCGCGATGTCAGCCGCCGTCTGCGGCGGATGGACCGGCGCTACATCGCCGCGCTCCATCACGAGATCAGCCGGGAGCTGCCGGCATGATCCCGCTCGAAGACCTGCGCCGATATTCACTGTTCGCCGCGCTCGACGACGCCGCGCTCGAGCTGATCCGTCCGCGGTTGCAGCCAGAGGCGCACCCCGCCGGCAGCGCGATCGTCGAGCAGGGGGCCCACGGTGACCGGGTCTACTTCCTCGTCGAGGGTCGGGTGGCGATCGAGGTCGACGGTGTGGAGCTCGACCAACTCCACGCCGGAGCGCAGTTTGGCGAAATGCACTTCTTCGACATCCAGACCCGCAGCGCCGCGGTGGTCGCGCGTGAGCCCACCCGCACCCTGAGCCTCGACAATCGCGACCTGCGCGCGCTGCAGCAGGTCAGTCCGCAGGCCTACTTCATGCTGATGATGAACTGCGGTCGCGACATCTCCCGCCGTCTGCGCGCCCTCAACCACAAGTACGTGCAGCTTTTACGTCAAGTAGCCACGTCGCACCCAAGCTCGCGTTGAGCGCTCGGACCGGCCCCAATGCCCGCCGCCGGGCGACCGCGGAATTCGACTGGACAAGCCAGGCACCCTTCACATACTCCGCCGCACACACGCGACGCGGGTGTAGCTCAGTTGGCTAGAGCGACAGCTTGCCATGCTGTAGGTCGTCGGTTCGAGTCCGATCACCCGCTCCAAAAAACAGGCCCCGGTAAGTCAATGACTTGCCGGGGCCTGTTTTTGTGCGCCAGGCATGGCGCGAAGCGCGCTGAGCGGGCACCGATGTGCATCGAGGATGTGGTATCCTGCGGGCTCTTGCAACGCGCTTGGCAGCGGGTTCGCAGCAGCAGAGGGCGTTTCGGCGTTGCGAGGCGCAGCACGAGACCCGCAGGGCCTACGCCGCTGCCCTGATTGCACCGCGATCGGACCCGCGGCGACCTCCGGGCTGCGCTGCGACCGGCATGCCACCAGCCACGCCGGCAGCGAAGGTGCGTCCGGGCCCGATACCCCGGCATCTTTGCGCTGGGTCAGCCTGGCGGCGGGCTTCTGGTGGGTGGACGCGCCCGCCGCGGTGTTCGCCTCGCGGTG
>JBEPXK010000767.1:0-2061 GCA_041641915.1 Planctomycetota bacterium | reverse complement strand
GGTGGCCCCGGTGGGGCCACCGGGCCGACGCAGCGCAAGCGCAGCCCCGCAGCGAAGCGAGGAGCAAGCGCAGCTGGGGTGCGCCGAAGGCGCGAGGGGGCAGCGCCCCCTCTGATAGAAGCCTCAAGGCTGACGGGTCTGATCACAGCTGGCGGGTGATGGCGGCATGGGTCCGGCGCCACGAGCGACGCGATCCCAGCCTCCTTGCCCTTGGCCAGCAGCCGTAATGGCAGGAGCCGGATGCCGCGAGAGGGTCACCTACGGTTTGGTGAGAGCCCGGGGGTGAGACTCCGCCGGGCTACTCGAGGCGACGAGCCGACAACGGCTGCCGGTCTGTTCTCTGGCGCGTGGCTCCCCCGGCAGGTGGGCGGGGAGCTTGTCCGCCTCACCGCTACCGCTACAAGGTCCGCACCCGGAGGCGGCCTGCCGGCCCACCACCTGCCATCTCGAGCGTTGTGGGACTGTCGGCGTCTCACTGTCAGCAGCGCCTTGCTGGTGATACTGGCGGGATTGAGAGGGATTAAGAGGAATTGAGAGGGATTGAGAGGACAGCCCCATGCGCATGTCGTCACCGGATCATCGCTCATCATCGACGCTTCCTTCAGAGGGGGCGCTGCCCCCTCGCGCCTTCGGCGCGTCCCAGCTGCGCTTGCTCCTCGCTTCGCTGCGGGGCTGCGCTTGCGCTGCGTCGGCCCGCCGGCCCCACCGGGGCCACCTATCGCTACGCGATGCCGGCTCCGCCCTTCGGCCCATTTTCGGCGGAAAACAGGGCTCTGTCGGCCGATGGGGGCCGGCCCGGCCCCCATGGCCCCCTCGGCGGCGCGCTGACGCGCGCAAGGCTGGGATCGGTTTGGTAGCCTTTCCCGGAGCTCTGAGGGTCCCGTCATCATCGACAATGCGCTCGGTCCTCCGCGTCGCGCTCGCTGCTGGGTGTACAGCCATGGGGTGCAGCGCGCTCGCCGCCGCAGACCAGAGCGTGGATGCGCAAGCCCTGCTGCCGGGTGGCAGCGTGCATGCCGGCGCCGTCGAACTCACCGCTCAGCTCGGCGGCATCGGCGACCTGGCGCTGGTCGGCGACACCTACCTTGCCAGCGGCTTCGTCGGCCAGGTATCCAACCAGGCGCCCACCTGCGCCTCACCGGCAACACAAACCGTGCATGTCAACCACGAGGCCACGGTCGCGATCGATGCCGCCGACGCCGATGGCGACCAGGTGTGCTTCACCCTCACCACCGCGCCGGCGCATGGCAGCCTCGCCGGCAACGGCCCGGATTTCACCTATACCCCCGATGCCGGTTACGCCGGTCCCGATGCCTTCGTGCTCCACATCCACGATGGCGCGGACCGTTCCCCCGACATCACCGTCGCGCTCGACGTACGGCACCATCGCACCATCCGTATCCGCCTCACGCCAGACCCCAACGACCTCTACGCCGTCGAGATCGAAGGCGGCACGCAGAGCGCGACCTACACCCCCGGCGCCGGCGCCGAGATCAAGTGGCTCGATACGGCCATCGACCACCTCCTGACCTGGGTCTTCGACGGACCCGGCTGATCGATCGTCACCGCAGCCGGGCGGTTTCTTGGCCCGGATCCTCCAGCGAATCTCCTGGGTCGGTAAGGCTGGAGCGGGTCCGCTTGCGCCGTTTCAGCGACGCAGGTCGTAGCAGACCAGGCCCCGTGTGTTGCGCAGTACCATCACCCCGCTGTAGAAGGCCGGTATCGTGCACCGGGCACTGTTGTCGAAATACTGCGGTTGCCACTGCTCGAGGACGCCGAACTCATCAGCATCGGCGCGATAGACGTTGCCGATGAATGTATCGCTGTACCTACTCAGGCCCATCGGGCATGAGTAGTGCCTCGATTGCTTGTGACAGCGACAAAAGACAACGTTTTGAAAGCGGCTTCCTTCAGAGGGGGCGCTGCCCCCTCGCGCCTTCGGCGCACACCCCCACGGCCTCGGTCGGGGTTCGCGGCCTCCGGCCGCGTTTTCTGCGGGCCTACGGCCCATTTTCGCAGAAAACCACCCCTCGGTCGGCCGACCCGTTGACGACGATTCTT
>JBEPXK010000766.1:0-2067 GCA_041641915.1 Planctomycetota bacterium | reverse complement strand
CTACCCGATGGACATGAACGCCTACGGCCACACCTTCCTCAACGGCTTCACCGGACTGATCGGCACCGGCGATCTGGTCGACGAGAACGGCACCGTGCGCCCGGTGGCGAGCTCGGCCCTGGTTGGCTATTACCCGGCAGCGCTTAATGATTTCGGCGACGTGGCCAGCCGCACCCACTGCAGCAAGGAGCCGGCCCTCTTCGATCGCGACGGCCTGATCACCGGCTTCCATGATATCGTCGATCGCTCCACCATCGTGGCCGGCATCAACAACGCCGGCCAGGTCGCTCTCTATCACTCCGGGAGTGGCGAACGACGCGCGTGGCTGGTCGATCCCGCCTCCGGCCAGGCCACCGAGATCTTCGGCGATACGCTCAGTGTGACCGGTGACATCGACGAAGACGGCCGCGTCTACGGCTACGCTGTGGGCAGCGACGACGACGACGACGGCTTCATCTACGATCCGGCCGACGGATCCATCACCTGGGCCCATCCGATCGCAGCGGAGCACCTGCACATCTTCGCCGCGAGCGCCGACGGTTCGCACTACGGCGGCGTGCTGATCTGGGACGACGGAACCGTGCGCGGTTTCGTCAGCGACGGCAGCAGCCTGACCACACTGCCGGATCCCTGGGGCATCCAGGACGACGACATCTGGCACGTGCGCGTCAGCGACGTGGACACCGCCGGGCGCGCCGTCGGTAGATACTATCACGATCGCTATCGCAGCGACACCCGCGTCGCCATGCTGCACCTGGGCGATATTCCCATCGACCTGAACGAGGTCGCGCCGGAGGACTGCGATCTGGTTCTGCAGCAGGCCATCGCCATCAACGAGGCGGGCGACATCAGCGGCTACGGGGTCAACCAGTTCGGTCTGGGTGAACCGCGCAATGAGATCGCCTTCGTGTTCACCCGCACCGAGCGTGAGAATCTGCCGCCCGTGGCCCGCATCAAGACGGTGGGCCGGGTGCCGGTAGACAGCGATCTGGAGCTCATCGGCCAGGGCAACGACGAGGGCGGCGACGCCGGCCTGAGCAAGACCTGGAGCATGCTCAGCGGGCCGGGGACGGCGAGCTTCGCCGACTACTCTGCATGGCGCACCACCGTCAGTTTCGATACCGCAGGCACCTACCAGCTCCAGCTGCGCGTCGATGACGGCGCACATCAGACGGATGCCAGCTGCACGGTCGAGGTCGGCAGTGGGACCGGCAACGCGGCCCCGACCGTCACCTTGAGTTACGTCATCAAAGACGACAACATCCACACCAGTTGGGCCGGTGGCGGCGCCATGCTCACCGCGGCTCCCGCTGACAGCGACGGCACGGTGCACCGCGTCGAGTTCTACGACCTCACCGGCACCGGTGATCCGGTGCTGCTCGGCAGCAGCGCACGCGATCCCTGGGAATTCCTGTGGCAGACCTGGCAGGCCGGCACCCACCGCCTGCGCGCCAAGGTCTACGACGACGAGGGCGCGATCGGCTGGTCCGAGACCATCGAGATCGCCATCACCAAGGATACGGTGCCGGTGATCACCATGACCTCGCCGGTCAACGGTCAGGTGTTCGGCCAGTTCGAGTCGGTGGTCGCGCGCGCCACCTGCGATCATCCGTCCAGCGATCTGACCCGCATCTACCTCTACCTGAACGGCGACCGCCACGAGGGGTGGACCTCGAACTCAGACTGGCCGGGCACCTATGAATACACCTTCGACAATCTCGAGCCGGGCAAGCACATCATCCACTTTCAGGTCATCGATCTCTACGACGCCAACACCGCCTATCAGGGCTACCATGTGATGAGCGAGGTGGCCGAGATCACCATCGGCGGCCAGCCGGCCATCGCGGCGCCGGAGGTGATGCCCAATGCCATGCGCGGGCGCAGCTACGGGACGCGCTTCACGCCCAGCGGCATGGGCCCCTTCACCTGGTCCCTCGATAGCGGAACGCTGCCGGCGGGCCTGAGCCTGGTCGCGGACAACGGCGCCATCGTCGGCACTCCCGACGCGACGGGCAGCTTCCCGTTCACGGTCGCGGTCGAGAACGCCTTCGGTACCGGCAGCCGCAA
>JBEPXK010000765.1:0-2097 GCA_041641915.1 Planctomycetota bacterium | reverse complement strand
GTCACCAGCCGACAGGCAATCCTGAGGCTTCCTTCAGAGCTCCAAACCTCGGAACCGCCAGCGAGTGGAGCCCGGCCAGGCTTGGCTGGGCGACCGGCCGACCGAGGGGTGGTTTTCTGCAAGAATGGGCCGCAGGCCCGCAGAAAACGCGGCCGGAGGCCGCGAACCCCGACCGAGGCCGTGGGGGTACGCGCCAAAGGCGCGAGGGGGCAGCGCCCCCTCTGAAGGAAGCCTCAATCCTGCGTCGGGCTTCGGCCAGGCGAAACCACCACCGCCGCCCGGGCATGCTCTACCACCACAGCAACCCCTACTACGCGTTCACCGACGCCTGCAATGCAGAGCGCCCAGTGGTCATCCTCGCCTCGGGCCAAGCGTGCGTCTGGTATCGCCTTGCGCTGGCCTCCAAGGATGGCGACTGGATCGTCCGTCACGAGCAGGCTGCCCTCGACACGATCTTGCGTCATCTGTCCGACCTGGGTGCCCGTTACCGGTTGGGGGCTCCCTTGGCGCTGCCTTGGCTCGAGGCGGGGTGGTCTTCGCATTTCGAGGCCACCGACGCGGACGGTACCCGCCTGCGTTTCGATTTCGTTTCCCGCCCGCCGCGGCTCGATTCCCGGCGTTTGGCCGCGTGCTGGCATGCCGCCGACTCGGGTCGGCCGCCCGTGGTCAGCCGCCGGGACCTCATCGCTCTCAAGCGCACGATGCGCCTCAAGGACTACGCCTTCATCGGCGCCCTGGCGCTTCAGCTCGACACCCCCGAAGATCAACTGGCCGCCACCCTGGATGCGGAACACCTGCTGTCGCTTGTTGCGGATCATCCGGAGCTCGCCGAACGACTGCCGGAGATGCGTCCGGCCCTCGCCGGAGTCCAGTTTGATATCGACGCCCTCGCCGCAGCCATCGATGCCGAAGTGCGCACTGCGCGCAAGGCGGACGAGGTGCGCATCGCTGCCTACAGCGCAGCCATCAGGCCGTGGGCTGAGCGCTTTCGCCAGTTCGACCTGTCTGCGGACAACCTGTTCGCGGCCCATGGTCGCCTTTGCGAAGCAGCCGAGAACTGCCTGCCAACGGAAGTTGCGGTCTCATGACCGTCACGCCGAGCAGGTTCATCTCCGAAGAGGACATCGATCTGACGTCGCTCAGTGACGAAGAATTCACCCGCTTGTCCGAAGTCGCGTTCAAGGCGGCCCAGAATACCAACGACCAGGACGCCCACATCTACCGCAGCGGCTGTCTCGCCGTAGAACCAGGCCACGAGGACCTCCTGCCCCTCGTCAGAACCGGCGCCATCTGAAGCAGTATCCAACCCCGGCGGGCACTGCTCTCCGATTGGCACCAAGCCGGCCACGGGCCGGCCCCACCGGGAGCGATTCATTCACCCGGAATGGTTGCGCGGTTCCATAAACGGTTGCGCGGTTCCTGTGGCGCTGTTGCAATAGGTCCATGAGCTCCCTGACGATCAAGCAGCTGGATACCCGTGTTCTGCGTGCCCTGCGCCAACAGGCTGCGCGCAAGCAGGTCAGCCTCAACAAGTTGGTGAAGGATGAGCTCGCACGCGTGGTGGGCCTGACCGTATCGCAGGAGGTCCACGACGATCTGGATCACCTGGCCGGAACCTGGTCCGATGGGCAGGCACGTGAGTTCCAGGAGGCCACCGATGTCTTGGGGCACGTAGACGAGCACCTGTGGCGGTGACCCTGCACCTCGACACCACCGCCTACACCGCATTCAAGCTTGGTTGTGGCGGTGTGCTGGAGGCCATTCGGCATACGGGTGAGGTCGTTCTGTCTGCTGTTGTTCTGGGTGAGCTGCGGGCAGGCTTCGCCTGCGGCAACCGTCGACACGAGAATGAGCGAGAGCTCGCTTAGTGCCTCGACGGCTTGTGACAGCGCCGCTTTCAAAACGTTGTTTTTGTCGCTGTCACAAGCAATCGAGGCAACAAGGTGGGCCTCCGCCCACAACCCAAGGGTTGAGCGTAGGGCTCCGGCCCACCTTTCCGCTCTTTCATCAGGGGACTTCGTCCCCCGAACCCCCTGTGCCTCGACGGCTTGTGACAGCGCCTGTTTCAAAACGTTGTTTTTTGTCGCTGTCACAAGC
>JBEPXK010000764.1:0-2102 GCA_041641915.1 Planctomycetota bacterium | reverse complement strand
GGCACCAACCATTGGTAACATCGCAACGCTCGCCTCCACCGCTGGTGTGTCGCTGGAGGAACTCGGCGCCGGCATCGCCCTGCTCACCCGCAACGGCATCAAAACCGAGGAGGCGATCACCGCGCTCACGGCGATCATCTCCACCTTCCTGAAGCCCTCGGCCGAGGGTGCGGAACTGGCCGAGCAACTCGGCCTGCAACTGAACACCGCCACGCTCCAGGCCGAGGGCATGGTCGGCGTCTTCCGCCGCATCGCAGACCTGCCGCCCGATGCGCTGGCGCAGTTGTTCCCGAACGTCCGCGCCTTGAAGGGCGTGCTGCCGGCCCTGCAGGACATCGAGGGCTTCGCCGGCGACATCGACGCCCTGCGCAACCGCGCCGGCACCACCGAGGATGCCTACGCGAAGATGACCAGCACCCTGGCCCATGGCTTTGCGCAGCTGCGTGAGTCGGCGCTGGGTGTGCTCAACGTCTTGGGCGAGGCGATTGCCGAACCCGTCGCCGCCGCTGGCGCCGCGATCAAACGCTACCTGACCCTGATCCGCGATTGGATCGCGCAGAACCAGGAACTGGTGCGCACCATCTTCACCGTGATCGGCATCGTCGGCGCGGTGGGCGTGGCCCTGATCGCGGTCGGCGCCGCCGGCCAGGCCATGGCCTTCATCTTCGGCGGCATCGCCGCGATCCTCACCGGAGTCGGCGCTGCCATCGGTCTGATGGGGTCCGCGCTGGCTGCGCTGCTCACGCCCATCGGCGTCATCATCACCGCCTTCGTCGGTTTGGGTGCCTACATCCTGCACGCCACCGGAGCTGGGGCTGAGGCCCTGAACTGGTTGGGCGAACGCTTCAACGTCCTGAAAACCACGGCGCTCAAGGCATGGCAGGGCATCGGCGATGCACTCGCCGCTGGCGACCTTGGCTTGGCCGCACGCATCCTGTGGCTGACCTTGAAGATGGAGTGGAAGCGCGGCATCAACTTCCTCAACGGGATCTGGATCAAATTCAAAGACTTCTTCCTCTCCATCGCCACCAATGCGTTCTACGGCGTGGTCGCCCTGCTGATCCAGGCCTGGGCCGGCCTGCAAGTGGCGTGGGTGGAAACGGTCGACGCCCTGGCCGATAGCTGGGCGATCTTCACTTCATTCCTTCGGCAGACCTGGAACAGCACCCAGGGCTGGCTGGCCAAGCGGATCACCGAACTGTGGGGCCTGTTCGACGAGGATGTCGATGTCGAAGGCACCAAGCGGCTGATCGACGAGGACACCCAGAGCCAGAACCGTGGCATCGATCAGGAACTCTATCGGGGCATCAACGAACGCTCGCAGCAGCGCCGGCAACGCCGCGACGAGATCGAGAGCGAGCGCCAGGGCGCCCTGCTCGAAGTCGGCCGCATGGCCAACGAGGAGGACGAGGCTCGCCGCCGGCAATACGCCGAGGACCTGGCCCGCAGCGAGGGCGAATTGAACGACGCCCGCCGCGAATGGACCGAGGCCTTGAACGAAGCAGCCCGCAAGCGCGAAGCGGCCGAGGCCGATGGTGGCGACGCGCCCCGCGCAGGCGACCAGCCCACGGTGGATGCACCCGGCCTGATCGACGAACTGCGCCGGCAACTCGGCGGCGTGGCCGGCGGCCTCGACCAGGCGGCGGCCCGCACCACCGACCTCGATGTCACCGGCACCTTCAACGCCCTGGCGGCGCGGGGCCTCGGCATCGGCTCCACCGCCGCCGACCGCACCGCGAAGGCCACCGAGGAAACCGCGAAGAACACCCAACGCATACTGCGCGCCGTCGATGACAACGGCCTGGCTTTTCAGTGATCAGGTTTCAGTCCTCAGGCTTCAGGGCTGCCCGCGCTACCCGAAGCGAACCACCAACGGCGCCCGCGCGCCCAGGAGATTTCCGATGATCCGACAACGTCGCTCGCGCAACCCTGAAGCCTGCCACCTGACCCCTGAGAGCTGACCATGGCTGAAATCGAAGAACTCTTCAGCGGTCGCGTCGAGCAAGTATCAGACGACAACCCGCGCCTCGAGGTCGCCTACGTCGCCAAGCAGGCCACCGGCGAGGGCGACGTGAAACAAAGCGCCCTCGATCAGATCCCCG
>JBEPXK010000763.1:0-2102 GCA_041641915.1 Planctomycetota bacterium | reverse complement strand
TCCAGCCCGGCGGGGCAACGGCCGGCGAGCGCAGCGAACCGGTCAGCCGCGCATTCGATGCTGGCGAGCGCGCCGCTGGCGCCGAGTTCGTGAACCGTGTACAGCGCCTGGTGGTTGAGCCCACCCAGGGTCGCATCGGCCACCGCCGGCAGACCCGCCGCTCGCGCTGCCGCGAGCACCCCCAGCTGTCCGGCGACCACCCCGCAACCAAGCGCGGCGAGATGGGGTGAGACCGGACACACCGGTGGGTGGCGGATCCAGATGTCGGCGTCGGAGCGCAGGCGTGGCGGCGTCGCGGCCCAGAGGTCGAGCCCGGTGAGCCAGATCGCTGCCGCGCCAGCCGCGCGGGCCGGGGGGACCAGGGCGGGATCGGCGAGCGCCACGATCAGACGGGTGGTGCGCTCTCGCGCGCCGGTCGGTTCGGGGCGCCAGGGTGTGCCCGGCGACGCCTGTGGCATGCCGGCGAGCCGGTCGCTGAGGGCGCGCCGCAGCCGCTTGAGTACAGATAGCGGCACGAAGGCCGTCGGATCGCACTCGCAGTCCACCCGGCTGGCGCAAAAGGCGGTGTCACCGAGCGCAGCTACGGCTGCGCGCAGGCGCTCGGTATCGGGTGGCGCGCCGGTTGCGCGGGCGACCGGGTCGCCGCTGAGTGTGGCCGCCCGCCCATCGGCGCAGGTCGCCGTGAGGCGCAGCGGCTGGTCGACATGCGCCTCCAGACGCAACGTCAATGGTTCGCGTCGCGGTCCGGGCGGCGGGAGGGGGACGGTGGCCATCGCTGCGTGCGCGGCCCGGGCGTGGCTCTGGTCGGCATTGCGATACAGCGGCGCGTCGGCTGGTGGCGAGCGGCCGGGCAGGCGGATGCGACATTCCCAGCGTTCGGCGTCGAGTCGGGTGGCGGCGGTGACCAGGAAACCGGCGATGGTGCCCCTGGCGTCGAGGTAGCGGAAACCCTGTCCGGCTCGTATCGGTCGGGTGCTGGCGATCAGCGCTCGGGCGTGGTCGCGCTGGCAACGGAGCAAACGCGCGTCGGCTTGCTCTGGCAGCGCATCGGACGGATCGGTCTGGCGCAGCTCCGGACCGCGGCGGCCGTGCAGGGGGGCGTCGCTGAGCCGACGCGCGAATACCTCGGCCAGCTCGCGTCGGCGTTCGGTGGCGGGGAAGGGGCAGCCGGCGCGGGCGGCGTCGATGGCCTCGCGGTAGGCGCGGGCGACGGTGTAGACGTAATCCGCGCCCTTGAGCCGGCCCTCGAGTTTGAAGGCGGTGACCCCGGCCTCGAGCAGCGCCGGGATGTGTTCGATCAGACAGAGGTCGCGCATGCTCAGTGGGGTCGCGGGCGGGCTGGCGTCGGCGCGGTAGGCGAAGCGGCAGTGCTGGGCGCACACGCCACGGTTGGCGCTGCGGTCGGCATCGCAGGCGGAGATCAGGCATTGCCCGCTGTAGGCGTAGCACAGCGCTCCGTGGACGAAGACCTCGACCGCGATTCCGGCCGCGGCCGCGGTCCGCGTGCAAGCGGCGATCGCCTGCAGGTCGAGCTCGCGGGCGAGGATGACCCGCCGGATGCCGAGTTCGGCGAGCACCGGTAGTTGCGCTGGATCGTGGATCGTCATCTGGGTCGAGGCATGCAAGGCCGCCTGCGGCAGATGCCGGCGCAGCAGACGGACCAGCCCGAGATCCTGGACGATCAGCGCATCGGCTCCGGCTGCGACCGCGGCGCGGGCGCTTTCCAACGCGACTTCGAGCTCCTCATCACGGATCAGCGTGTTGAGCGCGACATAGCAGCGCAGACCGTGCGCGTGCAGGTAGTCGATGTAGGCCCCGAGCTGCTCGGCGGTGAAGTTCTCGGCCCGCGCCCGGGCCGAGAATCGCCCGAGTCCGAGATAGACCGCGTCCGCTCCGCCGGCCACCGCTGCCGGCAGGGTCGCCGGACCACCGGCAGGGGCGAGCAGTTCGGGTGTGGCCATGGTCTGGGACTAGTGGATCCCCGGTGACCGGCAATGGGCAATGGTGGGGCTTTTTTCAGAGGGGGCGCTGCCCCCTCGCGCCTTCGGCGCGTACCCCCACGGCCTCGGTCGCCCTTCGCCAGCTTCGCTGGCGTTTCCGCC
>JBEPXK010000762.1:0-2112 GCA_041641915.1 Planctomycetota bacterium | reverse complement strand
TGGCGAGAACCACTGGTCGGGGCGCGGGCGCATCGATGCGTTCCTCGAACGCGCCTGGCCGTTGGCCGATGGTGCGTGCATGCTCATCGACCTGCCCGATGACTATCTGCCCCGCAACACCTGGGACCTGGCCTTCGAGATCCTGCGTCGCGACCTGCAGCCGATCATCGCCCATGCCCAGGCCAACGCCGAGCTGGCCGCCAGCCGCGCCGATCTCGAGCGCTTCTGCGCCGAGGGCGGTCTGCTGCAGATCGATCTCGCCGCGGCCCGGGCGATGCCGATCAGCGCCGCGTGGCGCCATGCCCACTCGCTGCTACACGACTACGGGCGCCATTGCGTCATCGCCAGCGGCCGCGCGGCCGACCCCCGCCGGCTGCACGGCTGGAAGCGGCTGTCGCGGCGGTCGCGCCGGCTGATCAGCAACGGCCTCAGCCACAGCCGGGAGGCGCGGCGATGAGTCGCTGGCTGCGCGTCTTCGTCCGGCCCGGCGGCGGCCAGCGCCTGATCGCTCTCGGGCTGTGCGTCTGGGCCAACGGCGGCGCGGCCGAAGAGCCGGCGACCCGGGTCCAGTTCGAGGGCATCGGGCTACGTCCCGCCGCGCGGCTGCACTACCTCCACGGCGCGCTCGAACTCCATCCCAAGGCCGCGCTTGGCGCCGGCTGGGATTCGAATGTCGAGCTCGATGCCGACGATCCCGTTTCCGACAGTTTCACCATCCTCGCGGTCGGGCTCGAAACCCGCTGGCACCGCAGCCGCAGCGATCGCTTCACCGGCGATCTGTTGTTCAAGCTGCGTGACTACCATCAGGAGGACGACAGCGACCTCTACGGCGGCCAGGCCGACCTGCGCTATACCCACGAGCGCGCCGGCGGGCGCATCGATCTCGCCGGTGCCTACGGCCGCTGGGATGACCCCCTGCCCGAGACCGGTCGCGCCCAACGTCACCAGTATTTCAGCGGCAGCCTGCGCGGCCGCCTGTCGCGGGCGCGGAACGAGCTCGGCCTCGAGCTGTTCGCCCGACGCGACGCCTACCTCGAGGCCGGCTTCAGCGATGCCGCGGGCGAACGCGATCACACCGACTACGGCCTGCGCGGACGCTGGGGCCACCGCTTCGCCCGCTTGCGCCCGGCCGCGCTCGAGCTGGTGGTGCGTCGACGGCTGTACGACGAGAGCGACGCGCCCTACCAGGACGGCTGGGTCGGCACCCTCGGCGCCGAGTACCGTTGGCCCTTGGGCGAAAATACCGGTATCGAGTTGGCGGCCGGGGTCTCCGGTCGGTTCCACGAGGACGACTACGACGGCCAGAGCAGCTACGACGACCAGACGGTGATCGGCCCCAACGGCGAAGTGGCCTGGGACTGGCGCGACGAGCCGGTCGGGCACCTGCGGGTGACGCTGCTCTCGCGCCTCGGCGACTCCGACACCGCCAACGCCGCGCGCATCAGCGCGCTGCGGGTCGACCTTGGTCGCGACCTCGCCCGACGCTGGGCGGTGGCGGCCAAAGCCAGTGCCGGCCATCGTCGCGACAGCGGCGCGCCGCCGGGACAGGAGGAGCGCACCACCACCACCCTCGCCCTCGGGGCACGGGTGGCGTTCCGGCTGCGACGCGGCTTCGATGCCCGCCTCGGCGCCGAATGGCGCGACCACGATTCTGAATACGACGCCGACACCTACGAGCGGGTGCTGCTGCGGATGTCCGCGGTGGTGGCTTTCTGAGATCAGTCCGAGGAGGAACCAGCATGCCCCAATCGAATCCCTCCGCCGCTTCCGGCGCGGGTTTCACGCTCGGCGATCTGCTGCGGGTGCTGCGGCGCCGCTGGTTCGCGCTCGGCGGCACCGCGATCGCCGTGGCGGTGGCCGTGTTCCTGCTCGGACGAGGCCGTACCCCGATCTACGAGGCCCGCGCCAACCTGGCGGTCAACCGCTCGCGGCGGGTGGCGGCCGTACCCGGCGCGGCGGCGCCGCGCATCGATGCCCAGGTGCTTAACACCGAACGCGACCGCCTGCTCGCGGCCGAAAACATCCGTGCCGCGCTCGAGGCCGCACGGCTCGACCAGCAACCGCCTTTCGCCAGTAGCCGCCAGCCGGTCAGCCT
This sequence comes from Planctomycetota bacterium, assembly GCA_041641915.1. GTDB lineage: Bacteria > Planctomycetota > UBA11346 > UBA11346 > UBA11346 > SLQH01. The sequence continues at coordinate 17 of JBEPXK010000762.1, read as the reverse complement.
GCTGCGCAGCCGGGTCC
>JBEPXK010000761.1:0-2113 GCA_041641915.1 Planctomycetota bacterium | reverse complement strand
TGGCTCTACGTGCTGCTCTGAGTCCCGCCCCGGCCCGGGCGTGGCATGCCCGCGCCGCCGGCCTACGGTCGCAACCATGGACAACGAGGTCCGCCGCGTATTCCACCGCGACGCCACGACCGAGCTGCGGGTCGCGGTGCGGCTCCCGCCCGCGGCCCCGGCGCGCTGCCCGACGCTGATCTGGGTCTCCGGCGGCGGCTGGATGCGTATGGGCCTCGGCGGCCTCGACCGGCTCGATTGGCTCCGCGCGCACGGTTTCGCGCTCGCGGGGATCGAATACCGCACCGCGCCGACGCACCGGTTTCCGGTGGCGGTGCGCGATGTCTTCGCCGGCGTCCGCTTCCTCGCCGAGTCGGCGCGCGAGCTCGGGCTCGACCCGCGACGGCGAATCATCTGTGGCGACTCTGCCGGCGGACATCTCTCGGCGCTGGTCGCGCTCGGCCCCGAGCGTGCGCTCTTTCGCGACCAGCGCCATCCTACCGGCCGGCAGACGGTCGACGGCTGTATCGCCTTCATGCCGCCGACCGATCTGCGGGGGATGACCGCCGCCGGTCGCGGCTTTCTCGAGGCCTTCCTCGGCGGCGACCCCACGCGTGGCTGTATGGATACGGCCATCGCGGCGAGCCCGATCACCTACGTCCATCCCGACGCACCGCCGTTCCTGCTGATCCACGGTCGCCGCGACACCCTGGTCACCGTCGACCATTCCCGCTGGCTCTACGCCGCGCTCGCCCGCGCGCGGGTACCGCGTCGGCTGGTCGAACTGCCCGGCATCACCCACGATGCCGAAGCGCTCTACGCTCACCCCGAGAGCCACGCCGCGATGCTCCGCTTCCTCCGCTGAGGTTACGCAGGGCGAGGGTTCCCCGCTGGGTCCCCGGTCGCGCTGTCGACGGCACTCCGCGGCCGTACATGCAAGAGCCGCGCCCGTGCGGGCGCGGCTCTTGATTAAGGTGGGCCTCCGCCCACAACCCAAGGGTTGCGAGCATAGGGCTCCGACCCACCTTTCTGCTCTTTCATCAGGGGACTTCGTCCCCCGAACCCCCTGTCCCTAGCTCGCTTCCAGCGGTTCAACGCCGCTTGGCCGCCGCCTTCTTCGCGGCTTTCTTCTTCGCCGCCTTCTTGCTGCCCGATTTCCTGGCCGGCTTCTTGGCCTCGGCCTCGACCACCGCGGCCTGGGCCGCCGCGAGGCGGGCGATGGGTACGCGATAGGGCGAGCAGCTGACGTAGTTCAGTCCCAGGTTGTGACAGAACGCCACCGAGCGCGGCTCGCCGCCGTGCTCGCCGCAGATGCCCAGCTTGATGCCCGGGCGGGTCTTGGTGCCGAGCGCGACCGCGGTTTCCATCAACCGGCCGACGCCGGTCTGATCGAGCACCTGGAACGGATCGAATTCGTAGATGCCCTTCTCGACGTACTCGGCGAGGAACTTGCCCGCGTCATCGCGCGAGAAACCGCAGCCCATCTGGGTCAGATCGTTGGTGCCGAAGCTGAAGAACTCGGCTTCCTCCGCGATCTCGTCGGCGGTCATCGCCGCACGCGGCACCTCGATCATCGTGCCGATCATCACGTTGAGCGAGCGGGCCTGCTTCTCCTTCTTCACCGCAGCGATGGTCGCCTCAACGACTTCCTTCTGGTCGGCGAGTTCCTTCACGTGACCGACGAGCGGGATCATGATCTCCGGCTTCGAGCCCTTGACCTTGATCGCCGCCTCGCAGATCGCGCGCACCTGCATCGCGGTCACCTCGGGGTAGGTGATGCCGAGGCGGCAGCCGCGGTGGCCGAGCATGGGGTTGAACTCGTGCAGATTGTCGACCAGCGTCTTGACCGCCTTCGGCTTCACGCCCATCTGCCGCGCCATCTCGGCCTGTCCCGCGCTGTCGTGGGGCAGGAACTCGTGCAGCGGCGGGTCGAGCAGGCGCACGGTGCACGGCTTGCCCTTGAGCGCCTTGAAGATGCCGACGAAGTCCTTGCGCTGCAGCGGCAGTAGTTCCTTGAGCGCCTGCTTGTAGAGCTTGATCGACTCGCTGGCATCCTTGTTGCCGCTGACCGCCTTCTGCAGCGTATCGACATCCGGGATCATGTGCTCGTCCTTGAGCGCCTTCACGCGATCGG
>JBEPXK010000760.1:0-2114 GCA_041641915.1 Planctomycetota bacterium | reverse complement strand
GAGACCGCCATGCCGCTCGACGCCTACCGCGCTCACGCCGAGGAACGCACTGCCCAGGGCATCCCGCCGCTGCCGTTGACCCCGGAACAGACGGCCGAGGTCTGCGTCCTGCTCGAGAACCCGCCGACCGATCGCGTCGACGAACTGCGCGCCCTGTTGACCGACCGCGTCGCTCCCGGCGTCGACCCCGCGGCCAGGGTCAAGGCCGACTGGCTCGGCGCCATCGTCGCCGGCAGCGCCGCCAGCCCGGTGATCGACCGCGCCGGGGCGGTGCGTCTGCTCGGCACCATGCTCGGTGGCTACAACGTCGGCCATCTCATCGCCGCGCTCGACGGCGACCTCGCCGAGGCCGCGGCTACGGCTCTCGGCTCCCTGACCATGGTCTTCGACGACTTCGACACCGTCGCCGCCAAGGCCGCCGCCGGCCACGGCGCCGCCGCCGCGGTGCTCCGGGCCTGGGCCGACGCCACCTGGTTCACCGCGCTGCCGCCTTTGCCGCAGGTGATCGCCGGCACCGTCTACAAAGTCCCCGGCGAGACCAACACCGACGACCTCTCGCCAGCGACCCACGCCCCGACCCGGCCGGACATCCCCCTGCACGCCACCGCGATGTACGAGAGCCGCGACCCCGACTGCGTGCCCACCCTGCAGCGCGCCCGCGCCGAAGGCCGGCGGGTGATCATGGTCGGCGATCTCTACGGCACCGGCTCCTCGCGCAAGAGCGCGACCAACTCGCTGCTGTGGTGGATCGGCGACGACATCCCGCACGTGCCCAACAAGCGTCGCGGCGGGGTGCTGCTCGCCGGGATCATCGCGCCGATCTTCCTCAACACCATGCGCGACGCCGGCGGACTGCCGATCCAGCTCGACGTCGACCAGCTGAACACCGGTGACGAGATCGAGATCGACCTCGCCGCGGGCGAGGTCCGCCGCGACGGCGCGGTGGTCTCCACCTTCACTCTCACCCCCAACACCCTCGCCGACGAACTGCGCGCTGGCGGCCGGGTGCCGCTGATCATCGGCCGCTCGCTCACCGCCAAGGCCCGTGCCGCGCTCGGCCTGCCGCCGAGCGAGCTGTTCGCGGTCCCGCCGCAGCCGCCCGCGAGCGACGCCGGCTACACCCTGGCGCAGAAGCTGGTCGGTCGCGCCTGCGGCAAGCAGGGGGTCCGCCCAGACGAGAGCTGTGAGCCGAGGATGCACACCGTCGGCAGCCAGGACACCACCGGCCCGATGACCGCCGACGAGATGAAGGAGCTCGCCTGCCTGCGTTTCAACGCCGATCTGGTCATGCAGAGTTTCTGCCACACCGCCGCCTACCCCAAGCCGGTCGATGTGGCCATGCACCGCTGGCTGCCGGAATTCATCACCGAGCGCGGCGGCGTGGCCCTGCGCCCGGGCGACGGCGTGATCCACTCCTGGCTCAACCGGATGATCATCCCCGACGGCGTCGGCACCGGCGGCGACTCGCACACGCGCTTCCCGCTGGGCATCAGTTTTCCCGCCGGCTCCGGCCTGGTCGCCTTCGCTGCCGCGCTCGGCTTCATGCCGCTGGACATGCCCGAGTCGGTGCTGGTCCGCTTCACCGGCGAGCCACAGCCGGGCATCACCCTGCGCGATCTGGTCAATGCCATCCCCTGGATCGCGCGTCGCGAGGGCGAACTCGGCGACGGGCGCAACGTCTTCGCCGGGCGCATCCTCGAGATCGAGGGCCTCGAACACCTCACCGTCGAACAGGCCTACGAATTCACCGACGCCTCGGCCGAGCGCAGCGCCGCCGCCGCGACCTTCAACCTCGCCGAGGACCGCGTCGCCGAATACCTGCGTTCGAACATCGCCCTGCTCGAGCGCATGGTCGCCGACGGCTACCAGAGCGCCGAGGCCCTGACCCGCCGCGTCGCCGCGATGCGCAGCTGGCTCGACGCGCCACAGCTGCTGCGGCGCGACGCCGACGCACAGTACGCGCGCGTGTTCGAGATCGACCTCGCCACCATCACCGAACCGATCCTCTGCTGCCCCAACGACCCCGACAAGGTCGCCACCCTCGGCGAGGTCGCGGGCACCGCGGTCGACGAGGTTTTCGTCGGCTCCTGCATGGTCAACATCGGCCACTTCCG
>JBEPXK010000759.1:0-2116 GCA_041641915.1 Planctomycetota bacterium | reverse complement strand
TGGTGCGGGTGCGCGATGGCGCCATCCTCGCCGACGGGCTCGGCTTCCAGGGCTCGGGCCACCCGCCCACCAGCGATGGGCATCGCGCCGTATTCTTCACCAACCAGTCGGAAGGCGGCTCCTATCGCGGGTCGGGCGGGTTCTGTGACGAAGGTACCTACGCCATCCGTCTGGACCCCACCGAGGACGGCGTGAAACCGGCGTTGCTCTGGAAGCGCACCGGCGATGAACGGGTGGATCAGCCCTTCCTGGTCGGAAGCCACCTCTATGCCGGCGACCTGGTGGTCCTCGATCCGCTCACTGGCAAGCAGGTCGGCGGCTGCCGCGCCCCCCAGGGTACCAAGCCCGCCCAGGCTTGGGTCGGTACGCCGCGGGCTCTGGTCGGCTTGGGCAAACAGGGCAAGGGCGGTTCGGCGTGGCTCACGGTGATCGCCACCGGTAACGGTTCTCCCCAGGTGGTATGCCAGGGCGAGATTCCTCCGGCGCCGGCCGAGGGAGTGGTGCGCGAACGACGGATGTGCGAGATATCGCGGGCCGAATGGACGTTGCCGGCCAATACCGTGCCCTTCCTTACCGAGGGCCGGATCTACGTGCGGACGATGGACCATCTCTGGTGCATCGGGCGCTGAACGAGTTCGGCTGCGCCGATTCCGGTCGATGAGGCCGGCCCGGCCCCGGGCCTGCGTCGGAGCCGCCGCGATTCAATCCAGCGCGGTGGCGATCGCTTCGGCGAGCGTGGCGGCGACGATCCGCCCGCGGCCGGAACCGGTGCCTGGTCCGAGCAGGCGCTTGAAGCCGAGCCGGCGCGCCTCGGCCGCGCGCAGCTCGTAGCGCGCCGCCGGCCGCAATTCGCCGCCGAGGCCGATCTCGCCCAGCGCGACCAGGTCGGCCGGGACCGGTTGCTCGCGCCAGGCGCTGGCGATGGCCAGGGCGATGGGCAGATCGGCCGCGGGTTCGGTGATCCGTGCGCCACTGGTCACATTGACGAACACGTCGCAACTGCCCAGCGGCAGGCCGAGGCGCCGCGAGAGCACCGCGAGGATCATCGCCACGCGATTGGTGTCACAGCCGGCGACGCGACGCTGCGGCTGCGGGAAATCGGTGGGGTTGACCAGCGCCTGGACCTCGACCATCAGGCAGCGGTTGCCCTCGAGCGCGGGGGCGACGCAGGAGCCGGGTACCCGGGCGTCGCGCCCGGCGATGAACACCCCGGCCGGGTCGGCGACTTCGGCCAGACCGCTGCCGGTCATCTCGAACAACCCGATCTCGTTGGTTGAGCCGAAGCGGTTCTTGACCGCGCGCAGGCTGCGCAGGTCCTGATAGCGGTCGCCTTCGAACTGCAGCACCGCGTCGACCAGATGCTCGAGCAGACGCGGCCCGGCCAGGCTGCCGTCCTTGGTCACATGGCCGACGATGATCAGCGCGGTTCCGGCGCGCTTGGCCGCTTCCACCATCGCCGCGGCGCAGGCCCGGACCTGGGTCACCGAACCCGGGACGCCAGCGACCTCCTCCAGGGCGGTGAGCTGGATCGAATCGACGATCACCAGCGCGTGGGCCCCGCTGGCGATCTGCCCGACGATCGCCGCGGCCGCGCCGCTGGCGCAGAGTTGGAGCTCCGGCGCGTTCACCCCCAAGCGGTGACAACGCGCGCGGACCTGGGCGGTCGATTCCTCGGCGCTGATGTAGAGCACCGGTCCCGCCCCGCCAGCCACGGCCCCGGCGACCTGGGCCAGCAAGGTTGACTTGCCGATGCCCGGCTGGCCGGAGAGCAGCACCGCGGCGCCGGGTACCAGCCCACCGCCGAGTACGCGGTCGAGCTCGCCGAGCCCCGTCCCCCGTCGCGGCAGTTCGGGGCTCTGCGCATCGAGTCCTTCGAGCACCAGCGCGGCGGCCGCGCGTGCCTGCCCGGCTGAATTGGAGGCCAGGGTCGCCTCGTTGCCACGCAGTTCACGGACGGTGTTCATCGCGCCGCATTCCGCGCAGCGTCCGCTCCACCGCGAGAAGGTGGCGCCACAGTCGACGCAGCCGAAATCATCCTGCTTCTTGGCCATCGATCGCAGCCTGCGCCGGTCGGGTCCGGGAACAAGCGGTTGCGAGCATGCCATAAGCGTTACCG
>JBEPXK010000758.1:0-2120 GCA_041641915.1 Planctomycetota bacterium | reverse complement strand
GTCGTCGCAGAAGCAGATCGAGATCGCCCAGCCGGGAATCCCCCGGATGAAATTGGTCGTGCCGTCGATCGGATCGATGATCCAGCTCGCTCCGACGATCGCTTCGCCGCGATCGGCGGACCCCTCCTCGGCGAGGATCCGGTGATCGGGATGGTTGGCACGAATGCGCGAGACCACCGCGTCCTCGACCCGCCGATCGACGTGGGTCACGTAGTCGTTGCGCCCCTTGCTGGTGTAGGTCGCCATCCCGGTGTGCCGGAAGTGGTCGAGGGCGATCTTCCCGGCCATCCGGGCGAGTTCCTTGAGCAGGCTGCGCATGGCAGGCAGTGTCGAGACGGCGAAGCAGGGGTCAACCGAGGGGCTTCCAGTCGCTCCTGCGCATCGGCTTCCGCCTCAGCGTGGCCCCTGGTGATCGGCGGGCACACCGCGATCCTCGACCGGGCAGCTTGAACCGGTCGGCGCGTGCCACGCAGCTCGCTCGTTGCACCGCTGACGGTGAACCTTCAGCTATTGCCCGCGTACAATCAATGCGAAACCCCGGCCGCGCCACGGCCAAGCAGAGCAGCAGGAGACGCCATGACACCACAGGTCGCAGCGCCGGACGCCGGATTCGCCACCACCATCCGCGAGCAGGTGGCGCGGGTGGTCGTCGGCCAGGAGGAGGTGGTCGAACGCATCCTCATCAGCCTGCTCACCGGCGGGCATCTGTTGCTGCAGGGCTATCCCGGCCTGGCCAAGACCCTGCTGGTCAACGCCGTCGCGCGCAGCATCGACCTGCGCTTCGCCCGGGTCCAATTCACCATCGACCTGCTGCCCGGCGACATCCTCGGCGGCGAGATCCTCGATCAGGCCCGCGGTTGCATGCGCGTCGAACGCGGGCCGATCTTCACCAACCTGCTGCTGGCCGACGAGATCAACCGCGCCTCCCCCAAGGTCCAGTCGGCCCTGCTCGAGGCGATGCAGGAGCGCGTGGTCACCCTCGCCGGCGAGCCGCATCCCCTACCCACGCCCTTCCTGGTCATCGCGACGCAGAACCCGGTCGAACAGGCCGGCACCTTCGACCTGCCCGAGGCCCAACTCGACCGCTTCCTGCTCTGCCATCGCCTCAGCTATCCCAGCGCCGAGGACGAGGCCGAGATCCTGCGGCGCACCCTCGGCCTCGGGCTCAACCGGCGCGACGGCGGCGCGGTTCCGCAGACCGCCTTCGATCTGATCGACGCCGAGGACCCCCTGCCGCGTGCGGCGCTGAGCGAAGCGATGGCCGCGGTCCAGACGGTGCACGTCAGCCCGGTGTTCCAGGAGCACTGCCTCGCGCTGGTCCGGGCCACGCGCGAGGATCCACGCCTTGAACTCGGCGCCAGTCCGCGTGCGAGCATCGCCCTGGCGACCGCGGCGCGGGCCCGCGCCTTCCTCCACGAGCGCGACCACGTCCTGCCCGAGGACCTCCACGCGCTGGCCGCCGACGTGCTGCTCCACCGCCTGCGCCCGAGCTACGAGGCCCTGGCCGAGGGCGCCGACGCCGCGAGCGTGCTCGACGACATCCGGAGCCGGCTGGGCTGATGCCGCTCGCCGCCGCCAACTGCGATCCACGCCGCGAGTTGCGCCGGGCCGAACGCCGGGCCTTCGACCTCGCCGTGCGCCGCCTGGCTACCGCCCTGGTCCACGGCCTCGACCCCTCGCCCTACCACGGCAGCGGCATCGAGTACGCCCAGAGTCGTTGCTATCAGCCGGGCGATCCGGTGCGATCGATGGACTGGCGGGTGACCGCGCGCACCGCACGACCGCACGTCAAGGAATACGAAGCGCTCAAGCGCCTGCCGGTGTGGCTACTGGTCGACACCTCGGCCTCGATGCAGCTGACCAGCACCGGCGTGGCCAAGATCGAGCTGGCGCTGGTCCTCGCCGGCGCCCTGGGCCGCTCGTGCCAGATGCGCGGCAGCCCGGTGGGCCTGCTCTCGCTCGGCAGCCGGCTGGTGCGCGAGCCGCCGAGCACCGCGCGCGAACGCCTGCTGGTGGCGCTGGCCAGCCTGCACGACCACGCCCTGAGCGAGACCACCGCGCTGGTCGCACGTCTGCGCGAGCTGCCGGCGCTGATGCGCGAGCGCAGCCTGGTGGTGGTG
>JBEPXK010000757.1:0-2124 GCA_041641915.1 Planctomycetota bacterium | reverse complement strand
ATGATCTCGGCCTTGCGATCAGTGGTCATGGCCATGGCGACACCTCCATCAGGGGTGGTAGAGAGGACCCGGGAGGCGTTTCGCCGCTCGCACCCCCGCGTCGTGCGGGGCGGACGATAGCGAGGAAGGCCCTGGTGGCAAGAGGCACTGCGCCACGCGTCAGGATCCGGGCGGCAGCGCGCGCAAGGTGAGGATGAGGTCGCGACAATCGGCGGGCAGCCGGTAGCTCACCCGCCCCTTCGCCGTGCTGCGCAGGCGCTGCTGCAGGCGTTGGTCACCGCTGACCATGTCGTGGCCGACGAGTTGGAAGTCGGTGTGGGGCCGGAACGACCCGAGGCTCATGATCGGCCCGCGGCCGGCGAACACCGGGCGGGGATGGCCACTGACGAGATGGTTGTACCAGGTGTCGCCGCGCGGCTGCGGCCAGAGCAGGGCCTGGAGTGGGCTCTGCCAGCCGATGACCCGCACCGCGCCCTCGGCGTTGGGGCGCAGCGGCGCGAGCTCGGGATCGCTCCAGTCGACGCGCTTGACTGCATCGGCCAGGGGACGGTAGAGCGGCCACAGGTGGTGGGCGTCGATGTAGACATCCCACCACCAGTTCATCGCGCTGCCATACCCGCCGAGCAGGAAGCCGGCCCAGGCCTGATGGCGCAGCAACAGGCCGTCGGTATCCAGGGCGTTGCCGGGATTGTCGGCATTGGTGCCATGGTAGCCGACCTCGGAATAGCAATAGGGCCCGCCGGCGTCCTCCAACGCCGCGCGATGGCGCAGCAGCAGATCGACACCATCCTTGTGATGCTGATCGATCATATCCGGTGGCGGTACGTACTGGTGCAACTGGATCAGGTCGAGTCCGGGGGCGGTGATCACCCGCTTCCACGGCGCGCGCGCAAGCGACAGCGTGACCAGGTGGTTGTCGGGATCGTGTGCATGCAGGACCTCTGCCGCGCCGGCGGCCCAGGCGGCGGCGATGACCTCGCCGTCGGCCAGGTCCTCGCCCTGGGGGCCGAGGACCTCGTCGATCTCGTTGAACAGTTCCCAGGCGAGGATGCCCGGATCGGGCGCGTAACGTGCCAAGAGGTAGCGCACCCGGCGGATGTACTGCGCGCCCGGTGTGGCGGCGAAGAAGGTGGCGATGCGCTGCTCGAGCGTTTCGCCGTAGGGGTGGTTGTGACCGCCGAGGACGTCGTGGTGGTTGTCGAGCACCAGGGTCACGCGCACGCCCTGGTGGCGTGCGGTCTCGAGGATGCGGTCGAGCATCCAGGCCTGATCGAGCCGGTAGGCATCGGGCTGATCGCTCTCGATCTGGCCGCTCCAGCTGGCGCACCAGAGCCGGAAGTGGTTGCCGCCGTTGAGCGCCAGCTGCAGCAGGTGGGCGCGGATGGCGTCGATCCGGTTGGCGCCCACCCCCCAGGCGACGTTGCAGCCGATGGGGATGAAGGGGGTGCCGTCCGGCTCGGCGAGCAGACGCGGGTTGGTGCGGCTGACGCGCAGCACGCCGCGCACCGGGGCCGGGGTGACCTGGAATACGCCGGTGGCCAGCTCCTGACCGTCGGGCGCCACCAGTCGCCAGGCGTGGGCGCCGGGTCGATCGAAGCGGTGGCGCAGACGTAGCTCGCGGGGGCCGGTGGGCAGGAACTCGGGCGGTGACTCGTCCTGGCGCCGGCGGGCGCGGTAGGGGCGGTAGAGGAAGGCGCGGCGCACGCACACGCTGCTGTCGGGTGCGGTGATCGCCAGCCGCGGGGTCGCGGTGACGTCGAACACCATCCACTCTGCGGCCGGCTCGTGCAGGCGCCACCCGACCAGGCCGCAGGTCAGCGGCGCATCCGCTCGCACGCGTTCGAGCGTCACCGCGCCGGCACGTGTGGTCGGGACGCAGAGCAGCAGGAGCGTCAAAGCGACGACGTGGCCGATAGGCGATGCCGGCGGGACGCGGCGCGGAGGGATCACGGGCGGACTCATCGGGCGTGGTGCTCGCTGTGACGGGAGGTGCGACCGGGGAGACGTCGATCCGGGCCGTTCTTTGCCAGACCGGTATAGAGCGCGAGATAGCGTGGTAACACCCGTGCGGGGTCGTAGGCCGCGGCGGCGGCCCGCGCGCGTGCGCAGTGGCGGGATCGCAGG
>JBEPXK010000756.1:0-2128 GCA_041641915.1 Planctomycetota bacterium | reverse complement strand
TCGGGCAGGAAGATCTGCGGCCGGGCGATGTCGATGTCGCGCGATTCATTGTACAGGCCCAGCGGGATCTTGGCCCGGCCCACGCGCAGGCCGAGGCTGTCGGCGTGGCGGTAGTCGGCGTAGGCCCAGTCGACCACCACCTCGTTGTTGCCGATCGCGCCAAGGTCGTAGCTGAACAGCTGTAGCCCCACCCGCAGGTCGGTGGTCAGTTCGGCCTGCAGCGCGAGGCCGATCTCGTTGAATTCGAAGCTGCCGTCGCGGGTGTCGCCAAAGTAGTTGTTGCCGGTGCTGTGGAGGTAGCCCTGGCTGACGAAGCCGTTGATGCTCAGCTCCTGCAATTCGTACGCGCCGAGTCCGGTACCCAGGCCGAGGCAGGCCAGCAACGGGATCGCCAGGAAACGGAGGGATGGCAGGGGGCACATGGTCATTCCTCCGTCTCCTCGTTCTCCGCCTCGCCGACCGCGAGGACCGTGACCGAGGCATCGTCGCTGACGTCCTCGGCGCTGCCGATACAGGCCAGCGCACCCGGGGTCGCGCCGACGTAGGCGCGCAGTTCCGCCGCCGACGCGAAGCTCCTGGGCATGCGCCCCTTGCCGGTGAACACCCGCCGGCGCCAGTACGAGGCGAATTGCTTGGGCGTTTTGCCGACGATCGCCTGCAACCGCGCCTCGGCCGCGGGGTCGTCCGCGTGCAGCGCCAGGACCACACGCTGGTCGTCGTCCCAATGCCCGCGCTTGCCGAGATACATGCGGCGCAGTTCGCGCCTGGTCACGCGTGCGGTGTCGATCGCATGATGGACGATGATCACCGCCTGCTGCGCGGATTGCTCTGCCGTACTGGCGGGCGAACCGCTGACCGCCAGCAGGAGGCCGGCGATCAGGCGCAGCGCTGTACCGGCGAACCGGTCACGCAGCGATACGAGTGGTGGTGGACCGCTTGTGCCCATCCCCGCAGTATAGCCGCGGGTCGGCGGCGGCCAAAGGGATGGCGGCCGTGCGGTTCATTTCCGTGAATCGGGCGCATCCGCGCGCGATTCGGCGGTGGTGGAGCGCCGTTGGGGGCGCAGACGCTTCGCCCCGCGTTTCCACGCGTGGACGGCCGGCGGGTCGCCGGTGGGCCGGCTGGCGTCGGTTGCGGCGGCAGCCCGCGCTTGATGAGCGGTGCGGGAGCGGCCACCATCGTTCGCCCCCGACCGAGGAGATTGCCATGCCCCCCATCCGCCGTCTGCTGACCGCCGGCCTCGCCTTGCTGCTGCTGCACGCATCGGCCGGCTGCCGGCGGGTCCCGGGGACCGATCGGACCCAGTTCAACGTGTTCTCGCGCGAGACCGAGACCACGATGGGGGCCAACGCCTATCGCGAGATCATGGCCGACGAGGAGCAGGTCACCGGCACCCGCATGGCCCAGATCCTGGAACGGGTCGGGCGGCGGATCGTGGCGGTGGCGCCCGATCCCGGTTACGAGTGGGAGTTTGCCCTGGTGCGCAGCGAGACGGTCAACGCCTTTGCGCTGCCGGGCGGGAAGGTCGTCTTCTACACCGGGATGCTGCCGTACTTCAAGACCGAGGCCGATCTGGCGGTGGTCATGGGCCACGAGATCGCGCACGTCATCGCCCGCCATGGTGGCGAGCGCATGTCGCAAGGTGTGCTCATCTCCGGCATCAGCACCGCCGTGGGCGCCTACCTCGAGAGCAAGGGCGTTGAGCGTTCCGAACGCAACATGTGGCTCGCGGCACTCGGCGCCGGCGCTCAGCTCGGGGTCAGCCTGCCGTTCAGCCGCAAACACGAATACGAGGCGGACAAGCTCGGAATGCGCTACATGGCCAAGGCGGGCTTCGATCCACGCGCGGCACCGGCCTTCTGGGATGCGTTCAAAGGCTCCAGCGGCACGCCGGAGTTCCTCAGCACCCATCCCCACGATGACAATCGCGCCGCCGAGTTGCGGGCGCAATTGCCGCAGGCGCTCGAGCACTACCGGGCGGCGGACCGGCAGTACGGCATAGGCGAGACGTTGCCCAACGATCGCTGATTGTCGCCATCGCATTCCCGCGCCGACGGAAATGCGGACCTGGGGGTGAACGAATCCGGGCTTCATGGGTATGACCAGGGGGGCGGCGCGTCCGCCCCTC
>JBEPXK010000755.1:0-2134 GCA_041641915.1 Planctomycetota bacterium | reverse complement strand
GGGCACCGGGTCGTGGCGCATGCCGTAGAGCCCGGTCATCAACGCGGCGCGCGACGGGCCGCAGATCGGCATCGCGTGGAAATTCGTGAAGCGTACGCCCTGCGCGGCGATGCGGTCGATGTTGGGCGTCTGCGCGGTGGTGCCGCCATAGCACGAGAAGGCGTGCAGACCGCAGTCGTCGACCAGGACCACGATCACGTTCGGACGCTCGGCCGCCTGCGCCGTCAGCTGCGCCGCGGCGAAGGCGAGCAGGGCGCAGACGAGGGGGAGCAGACGGCGCATCAGCGCACCCTCCCGTGCAGACCCGTCGGTGCCGCGGGCGGCTGGTCGTCGCGCGCCGGTTCGATACGCAATACGGTGACGAAGCTGTCGACCGCAACATCGATCGCGTCGGCCGCGACGCCCTGGCGCTGCCACGACGCGCTCAGGTGCGGCCGGTAGCTGTGCCACTGCGCCGCCGGTGCGGCGAGGTGTACGCGCACCGCTTGCGCCTCGGCGTAGGCGGTGGCGTCGGCAAGGCTGGCGCCGTCGAGATAGGCGCGCTTGTCGACGTCCTCGTGCGCGCGCCACAGCACCAACAGATAGTCGCCGTCGCCATGCTGCAGCAGCAGGTGCTCGCCGTCCTCCGGCAGCCCGTCGAGAGCGTAGCTCAACGCACCGGGTATCGGCGCAGCGCTCGTGCCGCAGAGCGCCAGCAGGTTGCGCAACGCCGCGGCGCCGGGCTTGTCGCTGCGGTCCTCATGCAGCAGACCCCAGTGCGCCTGCGGATCGGTGTCGCCGGTGGGATCGTTCTTGTCGTCGAGCCGGAACAGGAAGGCGCGTTCGCTCCAGGGCAGGTCGTCGTAGCGGCGCATGAAGTGGGTCAGGTAGCCGCGCGGCACGTAGGCGGCGGTGGTCGGATCGCCGATGGGAGTGAAATACCAGTTGCGGTCCGGCCGGTAGCCGGTGGCGGTATGAGAGCCGAATTCGGTGATCCAGATCGGCGCGGCGCCGACCATGGGGACATTGACCACCATCTTGTCACGATGCTTGAATTCCGGGTGCATGCCGCCCGTGTAGGGGTGCATGTTGCCGAAATCGCAGCGATCGCTCAGATCGCCGAGTTCCTCGTGGCCGGGATCGCCAAGCACCGAGGGCGCGATCACCGGCAGCGTGTTGATCGCCGGGTCGGCGTGCGCCTTGGCCGCCTGGTAGAAGGCCAGCTGCCAGGCGCGCAGTTCGGCCGCCCAGCCGGGATGCGTGTTGTCGTATTCGTTCGGTCCTTCGAGCGCGCCGATCGCTTCGCCGCAGTCGGCGGCGAGATCGTCGAGCCAGGGATCGATGGCGCTGTGGTCCAGGCCTTTGCGCGGCGAGAACATCACGTAGACGTCGTGGCTGCCGCTGATCGCCGGGTCGAAGTCGATGGTGAGCGTGGTCCAGGCGTTGTCGCTGCCGTCGAGCAGGCCGGTGCTGCCGGCGACGATGCCGCCCTGCGCCCGGCGGTAGTGGTCGATCCACACCTGGACCCAGCCGTAGGCCTGATCGTCGGGCACGCGCACCCGCAGGCTCGCCGACGCGGTGCCGCCGCCGAAGTCGACGCTCCCCAGGGCGCACACGCTGCCCTTCTCGGTGTCGCCGATGGAGTTGTCGGCAACAGTGTAGCTGCCGACCGCGCGTTCACCGTCCTCGAACTGCAAGCGCGTGCCGTTGATGCTCAGCCAGTCGCAGTCGCCGAGATCCGGCAGCGTGTAGTACGGGTTGATCAGGGCGCAGGCCTTGACGCCGAGGCGCGCGTGCAGGTCGTTGAGCCGCGCGCGCTCGCCGGCGTCGCGCAGCGAGGTGCGCACCCAGCGGATGCCGAGGTCCTCGATCGCGGCGGCGGCGCCGTCGTCCTCGAAACCGCCGTTGATACCGACCGAGTCGGTGAACGCGGCGGCCGGGCGCGCCGCGTGCAGCTGCGGCTGCGGCGCTGCCGGCGGCGTGCTGCCCGGCTGCCAATTGCCGTCGTGCCAGGTCTGCCACAGCGCCACGAGCTCGCTGCCGGGCACCGCGTGCACGCTGCGCCCACCCAACCGGCTGTCCGCGCGCAGATGCGCGAGCACCTCCGCGCACCGGCTCAGCGTGCGGAAGCCGCGCGGCTCGGGCGCGCGGATCA
>JBEPXK010000754.1:0-2138 GCA_041641915.1 Planctomycetota bacterium | reverse complement strand
TCGGCCAACGTGCCGCGGATCTGCAGCAGGCCGGGCTCGCCGCACCCGGCGAGCTGGCACGCGCGCGGCACGCCGCCAGGCTCGCCGCGCTCGCGCACGACCGCGCGCGGCTGGAGCAGGTCGCCGAGCAGCGACGGGTCTCGGTGCTTGACATGCTCGCCGCGCGCGACGAGTGGCATGCTGCGCTCGACGCGCTCGCGCTGCGCGAACAGACGTTGGCCATCGCCCGTCGCGAAGAGCAGGTCGCCCGCATGGTCAGCACCGCGCGCCTGCAGCGGGCGATGGCCGGCAGCTGGCGTGAGCAGATGTTCGCGCAGATCCGACACATCCACGCGATGGCCGCGGGGCGGATCTTCTACAACAAGGGCTGGAATGACGCCGCTCGCACCTGGACCAAGATCGACGCGGAAAGCCTGGTCTGGGGCGGATTGGCCTTGGCTGAGATCCTCGACACCAGCGAGATGGGAATGGAGCTCGAACTGCCCGAGTCGCGCTATCGCGACCTGCGCCCCGGCCTGCCGGTGGAGGTCGGCTTCGCCGGCCATCCGGGCATGCGGGTGCCGGCGCGCGTGCACAGCGTGGGCCGGCGCTTCCGCCGCCCGGCCGACTCCCGGGACGCCGACCACGGCACGCAAGTGCTCGACTCGCGCCGGGTGTTCACCATCCAGGTCCGCTTCACCACTCCGCCGGCTTTGCGCGACCGTCTGGTGCCCGGCAGCAAAGGATGGGTTCATGTCCCTTAGGTTCATGTGCAGGCCTCCGTTCGCGCATCGTTGCGGTGGTGGCCTGGTCGCGGTGGTGGGGTTGGCGCTCCTCGGTCTTGCGGTGATGGCGTTCTGGTTGGCGCGTTCCGGGGCGCCGGCTGCCGCCGCGCGCGCGACGCAGCGGGTGCCCGTGCGGCGTGGCGATCTGGTTGCGCATCTGCACGAGACCGGCGTGCTGCAGCCGACCGATGGCACCTTGATCGAGGCGCGGGTGGCCGGGACGCTGGAGTGGATCGTCGAGGATGGCGGCTGGGTCGAGGAAGGGGAACGGCTCTACGTGCTCAACGGCGACCAGGCGCTCGAGGCGATCGGCGAGAAACGCGCCACGCTGCTGACCCTGCAACAGGAGCTCGACCTGGCCCGCCTGCGCCGCGAGCACGCCGGGGACATCGAACAGCAACAAGTCGCAGCGGCCGAGCGCGAGGCGGAGCTCGCCGCCCTGCGCTTCCGCATTCTCGACGCCACCCCGCAGGGCGGCATGCGGCTGGTCGAGCTCCACGAGCAGCTTGCGCCGATGGAGGCGGCGACCGCGCAACTGCGCGCGCGCTACGAGCAGACCCAGGCCGCCTTCACCGACGCGCGCGACACCTATCTCGCCGCGCTCGATGCCTGGCAGGCCTGCATGGACGCCATCGCCCAGGTCCAGGCCCGGACCGAGGCCGCGCGTCTGCGGCTGCGCAGCGCCGAAGGCGAGGACGAACCGCTGCCGCCGAGCCAGCAGCGCGCGCTCGCCGAGGCGCGCGAACAGGTGGCCACCGGCGCGCAGCGGCTGGAGGAACTGCGCGCGCAACAGGAACCCTTGCGCGCGCAACGCGACGCGGCCGCCGCGGTACGCGATGCCGCGGCGCAGCCGCGCGATGCGGCGCTCGCGGTGCTGCGCGAACGCGAGACGGCGCAACGCGAGCTGCAGGTGGCGATCGAGATCGAGAAACGCGGTCTCGAGCAGGCACGGCTCGAACTCGATGTGGCCACGGCCGAGGCCGAGCTCGCCGAGGCGCGCCGCCGCCACGAGGAGGGCGAGGCGGCGGCGGCGGTGGGCTCGCTCAGCGCCGATCAGCTCGCCACCCTCGCCGCTGATGTCGCAGCCGCCGAGGCCGAACTCGATATCCTGCGCGCGCGCCTCGCCATCGCCCGACGGCCGACGCCAGCGGAGGAACTGACCGGTGTGACGAAGCCGACGCCCCTCGAGCTGGTCGTACTTGATCTCCACGACCAGTTCCGGTGCACCTGACAGAAAGTCATCCTCGACCACGAGCTGCCCGCCTCGTTCGGGTGCAATATAGAGAACAGCATCGGGCTGGACTTCATTTTCCAGATCCAGCCGGATTGTGGCGTTGTCGGCCAGGTGGAGCCCTGGTGTATTGGCCCGATAGA
>JBEPXK010000753.1:0-2140 GCA_041641915.1 Planctomycetota bacterium | reverse complement strand
TCGGCAACGCACCGCGGCCACAACTGTGGTTCGGGGCCCCGGAGGACGACCCGGAAAGCGATCCGCTGCGCCGCAACCGTTTCAGCGGCGCCGTCGCCGAGGCCCGCGAGCGCGGCATCATCGAGCAGAATCCCAACGACCTGTTCTGCGCCGCGACGCCGGTGGATCCCTCCGACCCGTCGGTCTGCACGGTGAACTTCACCCGCGTGCAGGGCCGGTTGGCGAGCGACGCCGACGCCCTCAGCGCCGCCGAGATCGAAGGCCGGGCCCAGGTGCAGGAGGCCATCGCCTTCCAGCGCGCCTACATCCCCGGCCACGAACAGGCCTATCTGATCAACACCGCCGCCCATATCGGCATCCGCGAAAGCCGCCGCATTCGCGGCGATTACTCTCTGACCGGCGACGAGGTCCTCGGCGGCGCCCACTTCGACGACGCCATCGCCCGCGGCATCTACCTGCTCGATATCCACAATCCGGCCGAGGTCGCCAAGCCCTCGGCCCTGATCCTGCTCGACCAGCCCTACAGCATCCCCTATCGCTGTCTGCTGCCGGTCGGGCTCGAGGGCCTGCTGGTCGCCGGTCGCTGTATTTCCGGTGATCACCTCGCCCTGGCCAGCTACCGGGTGCAGAGCCACGCCATGGCCCTCGGCCAGGCCGCCGGCACCGCTGCGGCGCTCAGCGTCCGTGAGCACTGTCTGCCGCGCCAGCTCGATCCCCAGATCCTGCGCAACAGCCTCCGCGAGGCTGGCGCCAACGTCGGCGACGCGGTGGCCGGCCGAACCGTCGGCCGATGAGCCGGTCGGATCGCCCCAACGTCCTGTTCATCTGCTCCGACGATCAGGGGCACTGGGCTCTGGGGGCCAACGGCAACGCCGAGATCCGCACGCCGCATCTCGACGCCCTGGCCGCCGAAGGGCTCAATTGCCGCCGTTGTTTCTGCACTTCGCCGGTCTGCTCGCCAGCCAGGGCATCGCTGTTGACCGGCGCCATGCCTTCGCAGCACGGCATCCACGACTGGATCCTCGGCGGCAACCACGATGTGCCCTACCTGCGCGGCCAGACCACCTGGGTCGAGCTCCTCGCCCGGGCCGGCTACCGCTGCGGCCTGAGCGGTAAATGGCACCTCGGCGGTAGCGGCGTCCCGGCGCCCGGCTTCGCGCACTGGTTCGCCTGTCCGGTCGGCGGCGGCACCTACCGCGACGCCGAGATGTACCGGGGCGGCGAGCTGATGCGCAGCGAGGGCTACCTCACCGATCGGATCGCCGACGATGCAAGCGCCTTCATCGATGCCGCTCACGCCGATGGCGAGCCCTTCGCCGCGGTGGTCAATTTCACCGCGCCGCACAATCCCTGGATCGACCAGCATCCCGAGGATCTGGTCCTCAGCTACCGCGACTGCCCCTTCGCCAGTTGTCCGCAGGAGGCCGAGCATCCCTGGGTCGATGGCGACGATGCGGTGATCGCCTTCAACGCCGTGCACAGCCGGCCGCCGGGCCGGTCCTTCACCGTGCGGGACATGCTCGCCGGCTACTTCGCCGCCGTCACCGCCATGGACCGGGCCATCGGCCGCTTGCTCGACCGCCTCGAGGCCCTGGGGCTGCGCGAGACCACCCTGGTGATCTTCACCAGCGACAACGGTTTCAATTGCGGCCAGCACGGCATCTGGGGCAAAGGCAACGCCACCCATCCGCAGAACCTCTATGACAGCTCGGTGCTGGTGCCCTTCCTCGTCGCCCAGCCCGGACTCGTTCCCGGCGCTCGCGACAGCGATGCCCTGGTCTCGGGGTACGACCTCTTCCCGACGCTCTTGGACTGGTGCGGCATCGACCCGCCTGCCAGCGGGCGACCTTTGCCGGGCACCAGCCTGGCGGCCTTGTGGCGCGGCGCAGCGGCGGCCCCCGAGCGTCCCGTGGTGGTCTACGATGAATACGGCCCGGCCCGCATGATTCGCACCGCCGACGAGAAATACATCCACCGCAGCCCGCACGGCCCGCACGAACTCTACGACCTGCATCACGACCCCGACGAGCGGGTCAACCTGCTCACCGACGCTCGCCGCTGGCGCCTCGATGACGATCCGGAGCGACGCGCCGATGACCTGCGGCGGCAATTGGAAACATGGTTCGCCGACTATGCCGAC
>JBEPXK010000752.1:0-2142 GCA_041641915.1 Planctomycetota bacterium | reverse complement strand
ACCTCCCCGTCGCCCTGGGGCTGGAGCGGGACGCGGCCGCGGCCTGGGACCCGGCCCGCGCGCGCTGGGCGGTGCTCGGCGCGCTTGCCGGAACGGACGAGGTGGACGTCTACTGCCAGGCCGACACCGACGCGACCGCCGTCGGTGCCGAACCGCCCGGAGCGCGCGCCTACCGATTGGCCGCGGCCTGCGTGGAGTGCTTCGATCGCTACGCGCTCTACCGACCGGCCGAGACGCTCGAGCCGTGGAGCGCGGGCGCGGTCGGGCCCTGGGACGATCGCGCTCCCTGGCAACCGCAGCTATGGCGGGCGATCTGCGCGCAGCCGGGGATCGGCGATCCCTGCCATCGTTTCGAACGCGTCCGGTCTGCGTTGGCTCAGGGCGCCGGCACGTTGCCGACGACCATCCACGCCTTTGGCTTCAACACCCTGGCGCCACGGTATCGCGAACTGCTCGCGGCGTTGGCGGGCTCGCGCGAGGTGGTGCTGTGGGCGCTGCAGCCGGCCTGGGGCGACTGGGACGACCAACGATCCTATGTGCAGCTGGTGCGCGAGGAGGCGGAGTACGATCCCGAGTGGTACAACCGCCTGTTGGGGGATTGGGGCCGGGTGGGGCGGGAGTTCCTCCGCGTGCTCGATGACGCCGGCTGCGCCTACCACGCCGATATCGAGGATTTCCGCGACCCGGGTCCGGCTGGCACCTTGCTCGGCCGTCTACAACACGACCTGCTGTTGGCGCGCGGTCCGGGCGGCGCGAGCGCGCTCGACGGCGCCGACGACTCGGTTCAGATCCACGCCTGCCACAGTGCGCGGCGCGAGTTGGAGGTGGTCAAGCAGGTGCTGTTGCGGCGCTTCGCCGCCGATCCGACCCTCGGGCCGGAGGACGTGGTGGTGATGTGTCCGCGCAGCGAGGAGTACGCCCCCCTGGCCACGGCGGTGTTCGCCGCCGATGGCGACGGTCCGGCGCTGAGCCTGAGCATCGCCGACCGCTCGACGGCGGTGGCCAATCCGGTGGCCGAGGTCCTGCTGCGCCTGGTGCAGCTGCTGCCGGGTCGTTGGGCCGCGAGCGAGGTGCTCGAGCTGTTGGCCAGCGCCCCGGTCGCCGCGGCGCATGGGCTGGGCGGCGAGCAGCTGGCCCGGATCCAGGAGCTGCTCGAACGCGGCGATATCCGGTGGGGCATCGATGCGGCACACCGTGCGGCCTGCGGCGCGCCGGGCTACGCCGCGGGCAGCTGGCGCCACGGGCTGACGCGCTTGCAGCTGGCCTGGGCCTTCGGCGCCGACGCCGAGGCCGCCCGGGTGTACGGCGCGCGTGAGCGGGCCTGGGATGCGGTGGTGCCGGTCGCGGGGTTCGAGCCCGAGGACCTGGACGCGCTGCGGGCGCTCGAGGAGGCGATCGAACCGCTGTTGACCGCCGCGGCGCGCTGTCGCACGGCGCGTTCGGCGGGCGAATGGGTCGCGACGCTCGAGGCGCTGTTGCGGCACGTCCTCGGCCGGCCGGCGGTCGAGGACCCGGACCTGGCTGCGGTCTGCGAGGGTCTGGCCGGGTTTGCAGCGGAGGTCGCAGCGGCCGGGCACGACGCGCCGCTCGAGCCGGGCGCGGTCGCCGCGCACCTGGCCGAACGGTTCGGCGCGGCGAGCGGCGGTGGCTTCGCCCGCGGCGGGATCACCTTCTGCGGGCTGCAACCGCTGCGCAGCATCCCCTTCCGCGTCATCTGTCTGGTCGGGATGGAGGACGGTGCCTTTCCCCGTCAGCAACGCGCTCAGGACTTCGACCTCGTCGCGCTCGATCGCCATCGGCCGGGCGACCGCGATCTGCGCGAGGAGGACCGCTACCTCGGCCTGGAACTGCTGCTCTCCTGTCGCGATTGCCTGTGCATCACCTGGCGGGGTTTCGATGCCCACACCAACGAGGAACTGCCGCCGAGCGCCTACGTGGCCGCGCTGGTGGAACAGCTACGCGCGGTGTGCCCGGACTTCGCGCCGGTCGCGCACCGCTTGCACGCCAGTCACGATCGCCAGGCCTTTGCCGATGCGCAGTGGCCCTCAGAGCTGCTGCGCGCGGAGGCGCGGGCGCTCGCCGCGCCGGGCGGCGAGCCGGCCCCTGCCGCCCCCCTACCGCCGCCGGAACCGCCGCTGGTGA
>JBEPXK010000751.1:0-2152 GCA_041641915.1 Planctomycetota bacterium | reverse complement strand
GTGCCTTCTGCCGACGAGCGGCTCGACCCCGAAGCGCTCCTGGCGCTGGCCCGCTACCGCATGCCCTTCGGCAAGCACAAAGGCGTCTATCTGAGCGAGCTGCCCGAGGCCTATCTGGTCTGGTTCAAACAGCAGGGCTGGCCGCCGGGCCAACTGGGGAGGATGATGGCCAGCGTCTACGAGGTCAAACTCAACGGCTTGGAAGATATCCTGCGGCGGGTGCGACAGATCGAGGGCGGGTGAGGGTCTCCAGCCCATCGGTGGTCGGTTTCACCGACGGGCTGGATCGCTCAAGGCACAGGGGGTTCGGGGGACGAAGTCCCCTGATGTAAGAGTAGAAAGGTGGGCCGGAGCCCTATGTTCGCAACCCGTGGGTTGTGGGCGGAGGCCCGCCTCAGTTGTTGTTCCGCGTCGGCCGGAAGGGATTGGTCCAGTTCAGGAACGGGCCGGCGGCGCGGGTCTGGATCCATACCCGACCCTGGCCCGTGAATTCGCAGACCAGACCTTCGCCGCCGAAGAGGAAGCTCTTGATCTTGCCGCCGGTGCTCATGCCGGGGACGGTGCGTATCTTGTAGCTGAGGGTGTCTTCGAAGGCGACGATGTAGCCGGTGTCGACGATGTAGCCGGCCTCGGCGACGTCGACCTCGAGGATCGCGCCGAAGCTGTTGAAGAACACATCCCCGGTGCCGCTGGCCTTGAGCAGGACCAGGCCTTCGCCGGAGAAGAAGCCCTTGGCGCCCTGCCATTTGCCGCTGATCTCGACGCCGTCGCTGTTGGCCATGTAGGCGCCGCGCTGGAGGTAGAGCGTGCTGCCGTTGAGCGGGTAGTGCACCGCGTCGCCAGGGGTGCCGGCGGCGAACACCACCTCGCCCGGGCCGTCCTGGGCGGTGAAGGTGTTGACGATCATGCTCTCGCCGCCGAAGGCGCGGCCGAGGCTGGCCTTGATCCCGCCCTTGAAACCGGCCTTCATGTGGATGTTGGCATCCATCGAGGCCATGGCCGCCGGTTCGGCGAAGACCTTCTGACCGGCTTCGAGGTTGACGGTGACCATCGCGAAATCGGGTCGCTGGGTGATCTCGTGTGCGAGCGTGCTCATGTCGGTCTCCTCAGCGCGGCTTCAGCTTGGGGCCGAGCAGCTTACCGAAGCTGGGCGGGTTGTGGCTCTGGCAGTAGAGGCGGCCCTGGCCGGAGAATTTGCACACCAGCCCCTCGCCGCCGAGGAAACTGCCGATCAGGCTCTTGGACGCCTTGCCGATGCGGAATTGGAGGGTGTCTTCGAAGGCGACGATGTGGCCGGTGTCGACGGTGTACTCGCCGTCGACGTCGATGGAATAGATCGCGCCGAAACTATTGAACAACAGGGGTCCGGTGCCGCTGCACTTGACCCAGAACATGCCTTCGCCGCTGAACAGGGCCTTGCCCAGGCCCTGCCAGCTGGCGTCGATCTCGATGTCGGCGGCCGAGGCGAGCCAGCTGGAGCCCTGGACGATCATCGTGCCGCCGGTCAGGGGGTGGTTGACCACGTCGCCGAGCAGCTGCGGGCCGACGTAGAGCGTCTGGTTGTCGCCGCCGGCGGTGAAGTGGTTCAGGAACAGGTTCTCGCCGCCGAGCATGCGCTTGAGGCCCTTGAGCAGGCCGCCGCCGCCCTTCTTGCGGGTGGTGGTCTGGACGGTGATCCCCGGGTCCATGGCGATCATGCCGCCGACCTCGCAGGTCACGGTCTCGTTCGCCGCGAGGGTGATCCGGGCCACGGAGGCCGCCGGGCGCGCCTGGATGTCGATGTCCATGCGGTTCCTCCTCAACGCAGATGGCTGTTGGTCCACGCGACCAGCCCGCCGAAGGCACGCGATTGCATGTAGATCCGGCCCGGGCCACGCACCCGGGTCACCAAGCCCTCGCCGCTGAACAGGCTGGAGAAGATCCCGCCGGACATGCCGACCTTGAGCTTGACGCCGGGCTCGTAGCCGACCAGATGACCGGTGTCGACGACGTACTCGTCGCCGACCTCCCGGGCGAAGATCCCACCGTAAGCGCCGAACCACACCCGGCCGGTGCCGGAGACCTTGAGCCGGAACAGGCCTTCGGCGCCGAACCAGCTGCTGATGCCGGCGTAGCCAAGGCGCAGCTTGACCCCTGGTTCGCACGCGATGAA
>JBEPXK010000750.1:0-2158 GCA_041641915.1 Planctomycetota bacterium | reverse complement strand
CCACCCGCGCTCCCGCACGCGCCCGCCGCGAACGATCGCGCGGGGCCGCGCCGGTGGTGATCGCGCTCGTCGCGGTCCTGGTCATCGGCCTCGGCGCCATGGCCCTGTTCAACGGCGGCACCCCATCGCGGCCGACGCAGCCGTCGCAACCAGCAACGCCCGCGCCGACGACCACGCGCGACCCCGCGCTGGCGCTGGAGCGGATGACGCAGCGTTACCACGCTGCTCGTCAGGAGCATCCCACCGACTTCGCCACCGCCGCCCAGCGGCTCGCCCGCCTCGCCGCCCACGGCCCGTCCGGGCGTGAACGCGCGGCGGCGTTGCGTGAACAACTGCAAGCGGATTGGGAGGCCCACGCCCGGTCGCGCTGGCAGGAGCTCGATGCCGAAGCCGCAGCGCTGGTCGCGGCCGATCGCTACGACGCCGCGCTCTCGGTACTCGCCGGGATGCCGCGCAGCCTGGCCGAACGCATCCCGCAGACCATCACCGCCCGCAAAGCGGCGATCCGTGCCGCCGGCGAAACGGCCCTGCTCGCCGCGCTCGAGCAGACCGAGCGCGCCCTCGCCGCTGGCGACCCCACCGCTGCCGCGCAGGCGCTGCGATCCTGCCACGCAATCGCCTGCGCCGACGCGCGCACGACACATCAGGAGCGACTCGCGGCGCTGGATGAACGCGTGACCGCCGCCCGCGCAGGTGCCGACCAGCACCAGGAACAACTACCCGCCGCACAAGAATCGCGACCGGAGGCCTGGCAGCCGGTCGCCACGCGACTCGTCGCGGCGTTGCTGGGCCGGGGGCGGGATGACTACCGAACCGTCCTCGAAGATGAGAGCCGCCGCGCCGGGCCGCCGATCACGGAGCTGCTGCATGCGGCCGAGGCGGTGTCCGCGGCGGACACCCGACTCCGCGAGCACCTTGCCAGACAGAGCCGGGCGCAAGCTGGCGGATCCGTATCGATCGCCACCTCCACCGCCGGCGAGCGCACCGGGGAACTCGCCGCAGCCGGAACGGCGGGCATCGAGCTGTCGATCCGCGTCGCCGCGGGCGAGGCCGCCGGCCACGGCGTGATCCGCGTCGCCTGGGAGGAACTCACGCCAGGCGAGCTCGAGGCACGATTGACCGGCTGGCAGGCGCAGGAACCGGCCGCGGCGGTGGCAACGGCGGCGCTGCAGCTGCGCTGCGGGGCCATCGACGCCGCCTCGGCGCTGACGCAGGTCTACGCCGGGCACCCCCTCGGACCGGCCATGACACAGCAGATCGCGGCGGCCGAAGCGGCGGCGGCGGGAGAACAGGCCCAACGCGCGTGGGAGGCCTTGTGCGACCGCGTACCGCGCGACCCGACCCCGGCCGAAGCCACCGCCCTGTTGCCCGCAATCGCGCAGTGGCAGGAGCAACACGCGCAGAGCCCCTTCGCCAAAGCGGAGCGCGCGGCCATTGCGGCGGTCGCGCAGCGCCTGCGCGCCGCCCTGGTCGCCAACCTGGTCACCAATGGCGACTTCGAGGATCGCGACTCGCAAGCCTGGCGCCTGGAGACCATGCGCGGCAGCCGGATCGCCGTCACACCACAGGCCCAGGCCGGCGCACTCGCGCTGCGTGCGACCACGCCCAATCGCGCCCGCGCCCGTCAGCGGATCTACCAGACGGTAGCGGTTCCACCCGACCGTCCCTGCAGCTTCGCGGCCTGGGTCAGTTGCCACACCGGCGAGACCACGGTCACCGTGCGCCTCGACGGACCCGGCGTCCATTGGAACGCCAGCACGACCAAGCGGGGTTGGAAGCGACTCGCGACCCGCTTCACCCCCACCAGCGATAAGGTCCTGCTGGTGTTCGAAGGCACCGCACGCGGCATCGCCGACTTCAGCATCGACTCGGTCGAGATCCGCCCCGACGCGCCGTGAGGCGCGGTCGAGATGCGAGATGCGAGATGCGAGATGCGAACGACGATTGTACCCGACGGATCCGCTCGACCATGGTTTCGGCTGTCCTGCGCGCTATAAGGGCGACGATCCCGCTCGTCGGGATGGGAGTGGACCATGGCGCACGACCCCAAGATTGACGGGGCCCTCAGAGCTCCGGGAAAGGCTACCAAACCGATCCCGGCCTTGCGCGCGTCAGCGCGCCGCCAAGGGGGCCATGGGGGCCGGGCCGGCCCCCCTCG
>JBEPXK010000749.1:0-2162 GCA_041641915.1 Planctomycetota bacterium | reverse complement strand
CCCAGTGGGACAGCTGCCTGGGCAGGCCCGCCCGCGGCAGCGCCTCGAACACCGTGCTGCGAGCGGAGGCCAGCCCGGTGTCGACGCCGAGCCAGTACGGCGACGAGGCCGAGAGCGCCAGCAGATGCGGCAGATAGGCGGAGACGCCGTTGATGATCGGCAGCACCTTGTCCCGCTCCGTGACGCCGACATGGACGTGGATGCCGAAGATCTGGAACTGCCGTGCCACCCACTGCAACTGCTCGACCAGTTGCTCGTACCGCGGGTTTGGGGTGATCGCCTGGTCGATCCAGTGGCTGAACGGATGGGTGCCGGCGCACAGCAGGCCGACGTTCTGCTGTGCGGCGATGTCCTGCACGGCCTTGACCGTTTCGCGCAGGTCGGCGCAAGCCTCCGCGACGGTGCCGCAGACACCGGTGATGATCTCGAGGGTGCACTGCAGAAGTTCGTGCTTGGCCTTGGCGGTCTCGTCCACTCCGGCCGGGTACAACTCGCCGAGGATCTCGATGGACGCAGCCGTCAGCTCACGGGTCCCGAGGTCCACCAACTGGAGCTCCCATTCCACCCCGAGGCTTCTGCGTTCTGAGGCCGCGAACGGAATCTCCATGATCGAATTGTCGCATGCGGATGCCCTGGGGGGAATGCCCCGAGTCAGCAGTCTTGCCGGTCGAAGCCTACAGGTACATGCCGCGGGACTGCTGGCGGTCTTCACCCTCCTGCTGGCCCGGAGCGCCCCGGCCGGGCATACCCTGACCGGGCATCGGGCCGGCCCCTGGCGGCAGCGCCCTGCGCATTTGCTCGAGTTGAGCGCGGGCGGCCATCTGCTGCGCGAACAGCGTGGTCTGGATGCCGTGGAACAGGCCCTCGAGCCACCCGACGAGCTGGGCCTGGGCGATGCGCAGTTCGGCCTCCGACGGCGTCTGGTCCTCGGCGAACGGCAAAGTCAGCCGATCGAGCTCCTCGATCAGCTCGGGAGCGAGCCCGTCCTCGAGCTCCTTGATCGAGGACTGGTGGATCTCCCGCACCCGGGCCCTGCTCGGCTCGTCGAGGGGAGCGGACTTCACCTCTTCGAGCAGCTGCTTGATCATGCTGCCGATGCGCATCACCTTGGCCGGCTGCTCCACAAGGTCGGTCAGCGAGCGCTGTTCGTCCTCGCCCTCGCCTTCCTCGGGCGTGCCTTCCACGGCCATTCCGTCCGGTCCGACGACGACGATCTTCCCGTTCTCCGGCTTGTCGTTCTGCTCGCTCATACTCCTATCCTTCCTCAGCTGCCTGGGCTTTCGTGGCCGGGTTCGGCGTGCGGCCGGGCAATGCGTCCTTGTCTCCCAGCCTACGAATCATCTGCAGCCGGACCGGTACGCATGGCGTCGCGTCGGCGCGACGTGCTGGGCATAACGGAACTCAGCGTACCGGGACCGTCGACTCCTCGTTGTCGGCTGTATGCCCGGTCGTTTCGACTGCGACGATCAGATGCCCAACTCGCACGCCAGAGCGGACATGGGTCGCCTGATCGTTTGGCGTTCACATCATGGCACGAGATCAGGTGAACAATCGACCGCTCACAAGGCGCTCACAACGCATGGTTGCTGACCTGATCATCGTCTGCTTATCGATCAGGTGACCAATCGGTGATCAGGTGACCAACCTGAACGGGGGCAGCGTCACGGGACGGTCAGCAGGACCTTGCCGACGTGCTCGCTGGCCTCGACCGCCCGGTGGGCCTCGACGACATCGGTGATGGGCAGCACGCGGTCGATGACCGGCTGCACGTCGCCCGACTCCAGCAGCGGCCAGACGTGCTCCCGCACCGCGGCCACGATCGTGGCCTTCTCGGCCGGGGGGCGTGCCCGCAGCGTGGTCCCGACCAGCGCCGCCCGCTTGCCCATCATCGTGCCGAGGTCGATCTCGGAGCGCCGCCCGCCCTGCAGGCCGATGACGAGCAGCCGCCCGTTCGTGGCGAGAGCCTCGACATTCCGGGTTAGGTACTTGGCGCCGACCATGTCGAGGATGACGTCCGCTCCGTGCCCGTCGGTCGCCGACCGCACGGCGGAGACGAAGTCCTCCTCGCGGTAGTTGACCAGGATGGACGCGCCCAGCTTCGCGCAGCGTGCCAGCTTGTCGGCCGAGCCGGCCGTCACGGCCACGGTCGCGTTGACGGCACG
>JBEPXK010000748.1:0-2162 GCA_041641915.1 Planctomycetota bacterium | reverse complement strand
TGACGCCGATGCCCACCAGCAGGATGCCGAAGGTGAACAGACGACCGCCCACGGTCACCGGATAGACATCGCCGTAGCCAACGGTGGTCAGTGTGATCACCGCCCACCACAACGAGTGGAGGATCGAGGAGAAGTGCGCGGGTTGGGCCGCGTGCTCGAAGTAGTAGATGCCCACCGCCGCGATGTAGATCAGGACCACCGAGATGCCGGCGAAAAGGATCAGTTCCTCGTGGATCAGACGCACCGCGATGGTCAGCCGGTTGAGCGCCCGCGAATACCGCGCCAGCTTGAGCACCCGCACCACCCGCAGCAGGCGCACCGCGCGCACGCTGCGCAGGTCGACACCCGAGGCGAGGTAGAACGGCAGGATCGCCAACAGGTCGACGATGCCGTAGAAGGACAGCGCGTAGTGCCAGGTGCGGCGCGAGTAGAGCAGCCGGCCGATGTACTCGAAGGTGAAGAAGGCGACGGTGATCGCATCGATGATCGTCAGGATCGCGTGGGTGCGGTGATCGAGGCCGGGCAGCGTCTCGATGGTGAAGGAGACCAGCGAGACCAGAATGAGGATCGAGACCAGGAGGTTGAACCGGCGCCCGATGGCGGTGCGTTCCTCAGCGAAGATCGCCCGCATCGTATGCATGGTCCGGCACTCCCGTCACTCCCAACGATGATCGGGGCCGGGTTGGGTGAGTTCATCAACCCAGCCGGCGGCAGCGTCGGGCCACGCCTCACAATAGGGCAGGTAGGGCTTGATGTCGAGTACCGGTGTACCGTGGAGCAGGTCGTGGTCGCGGATGAGGATCTTGCGCCCGACCACGTTGAGCAAGCGTACACAGGACAGCCCGATGGGGTTGGGCCGGTGGGGGCAACGGGTGGCGAACAACCCGCGCGGCACGCTGTCGCGCGGCGGAACCACCGTGTGGCGCCAGCCGCGCGAGTAGTTGAACTGGAACAGGATCCAGATGCGTTCGAAACCGCGCAGGTCGCGGGCGAGGTTCTGCAGGCCACGCCGCAGCACCACCCAACCGTCGCACTGTTCCGCGACCGCCGGCTGACGTGGGGTATCGAAGTGGTTGCGGTAGGGGGAGTGGACCACCCCGACCGGCCGCATTGAACACCCGGGAAGCAGGTCGGGGTCCTCGATCACCGGTTGGCGGCCGGACGGCACCGGGCCGTCGATATTCTCGGGCCGGCGCCCCGGCTCTGGTCGGGGTTCCTCCGGGGCGGCCACTCAGCTGCCCATCAGCGTGGCCACCACCTGGCGCGGCCCGCCGCGATCGCGATGTTCGCAGAGATAGATGCCCTGCCAGGTGCCGAGGGCCAGGTGGCCGTCGCTGATCGGAATGCTCACAGACGGGCCGATGATCACCGCCTTGATATGCGCCGGCATGTCGTCGGCGCCTTCGAGCGTGTGTTCGTAGAACGGCTCGCCTTCGCGCACCTGATGGCTGAACCAGCGTTCGAGATCCCCGCGAACATCCGGATCGGCGTTCTCGTTGATGCTCAGGCTCGCAGAGCTGTGCTGGATGAACAGATGCGCCATGCCGACGCGGAAGCGGCCCAGATCGGGCAGCTGGCTGATGATCTCGGGGGTGACCAGATGGAAGCCCCGCGCGCGGGCTTTGAGGCGGAGCGTATACTGTTTCCACTGCATGGTTGCATCATCGCCCAGCCCGCCGGGGCACAAGACCGGGCCGCAGCCCGAGGACCGTCGCGACGCTCCGCCCGGCTCAGCGAGCTCCTGTCGACCGGCCGACCGAGCGCAGTGCCCTGATGGTAGTGCGATGGGGCCTTGCGGCAGGAAGCTCAGCCGCCATCTCGTTATGCGTCGGGTTGCTGGCAGTCGGGTGAGGATGCCTGGCGCGGAATGCCACAGCATGGCTGCTTGATGGCTGCATCTGGTGGCCATACTGCCACAGATCGACCCATTCCAGTCCCGACGCTCAACCGGCCACGCTGCGTGCCCCGCGCGCCGCGGGCCTCGCGGAGAAGCCCAATGCGCGTACCCCGTCCCCTCGCCTTGTCCCTGTTGGTGCTGTCCGCCGGCGCGCTGAGCGCGGCCGAGCCGACGATCGCGCCGCTGTTCGACATCGAAGAGCACATCCAGCAACTCAGCGAGGACAACTTCGAGCTGCAGGTCAAGCTCGGCGGTGTGGTCACCG